>CBDCJC010000001.1:0-5309 GCA_965217715.1 Candidatus Poribacteria bacterium
TCTGATAGGCTTGGATCGCCATGCCGATAGAAAGCAGGTTTTCGGTGCAGACTTCGATATTTTTTTCATTTTGTTCAGACGGTTCTGGTGTTGCTACCTCCGCATGAGCGAAGTTAACCAGCAGTCCTAACACGATTCCTAACGTCAAAATCACTTTCATTTGATTGTCCTCTTTTCTTTTTCGATGTTAGTCAAACAGTAATATTGAACATTCTCCCTCAGTTTAAAAGATAGTGGAGCACATCTTTTTCGTTGGCCTCTAACTATGGTAGGTGCGGTTTCTTGAGGGAAACACCCAAGCAAAAACACCTCGCCTCTGCTGTAGGAGCGATCTCTCGATTAGAGATTTCATTGCTTAAGTCGTCCCCATGTTATTGCGAGTTTCCGTTGTGCTTCAACTGCGAGTGCGTCCCCAATCTTTGCGCCATTTTTACCCTCCAGATGATTTGCATTGCCCGATGCATCTGAAAATTGCTGGGTGCCACCGGGTTCATCAAAATGCCATAAGGCAACCGTCTTTGCGTCATCCTTGAACTTTCCGTCTGGTATAAAACCCTTTTTCTCGACATCATAACGGACATCCTTCGAGATGCGAACCTCATCAATATATCCAGTGAAGGAACCCCAAAACGATTTGTTTGGCGGACGACCAGGTATCTCAATTATTTTTCCAAACCCTCCAAGCACGAAGTCCTTTGGAAGACGAGCATCAAGATTGTGTCCGAGAGGTATCCCGTGTTGACTTGTCCTTACGAAATCATTGACGATCATTGTTATCTGATTCCCATTTAACTGATAAGCGATGTGGTGCCATTGGTTCGGCGCAAGCGGGATCGGGAAAGGTATTGTCCGACCGAGTGCTCCCTCAATATAGGAACTCATTAGCAAGATTAGGTCCCCCTTCGGGGGCTCGATATTGTGCCCATTAGCCAGATTATTTAGTAGCGGTTGAAATTCATCGTTCACGATGATCATACGCACCTGTTGATGGAGTATCGTCAATAACGTGTCCTTGTTGTTGGGCGGTGTAGTGGGATATATCCACGCTTCAAAGGTCAATTTGTCTGTGCCATCCGGTAAGAGATAACCAAAGGTTTCAAAATCCAAAACGGCGTAGTCATCAACCCCATCAAGGACTAAATAGTTGCCACCGGCGGGTGAAGCGGGTGGGAATGCTTTAGCACTCAGCGGAATTAATGCAAGCAGAAGGAGGCATATAAAAAATTGTCGGTGTCCCATTTCGTATCCCCTTTTTCGTCTAAAAAGAAATCTGCGGGTTTCGTCGTAAAGAGTGAGCGCGTCTTCATTGCTTAAGTCGCCCCCATGTTATTGCGAGTTTCCCTTGTGCTTCAACTGCGAGTGCGTTCCCAATCTTTGCGCCGTTTTTACCTACCAGATGATGGGCGTTGCCCGATGCATCTGAAAATTGCTGGGTGCCACCGGGTTCATCAAAATGCCATAAGGCAACCGTCTTCGCGTCATTTTCAAACTTGCCGTCTGGCATAAAGCCTTTTTTGTCGACATCGTAACGAGCCTCCGTTGAGATGCGGACCTCATCAATATATCCTGTGAAGGAACTCAGAAACGATTTGGCTGGCGGACGACCAGGCAGCACGATTATTTTTCCATACCCTCCAAGCACGAAGTCCTTTGGCCGCAAACGCACAGGACGAGGATCAAACTCATGTCCGAGAGGTAGCCCGTGTTGATTTGTCCCTACGAAATCATTGACGATCATTGTTATCTGATTCCCATTTAACTGATAAGCAATGTGGTGCCATTGGTTCGGCACAAGCGAGATCGGGAAAGATATTGTCCGACCGTTTCCTCCCTCAACATAGGAACTCATTATCAAGATTAGGTCCCCCTTCGGAGGCTCAATATTTAGCGCATGAGCCCAATTATCTCCATCCTTCACGATGACCATATCCACCTGTTGATGGAGTATCACTAATACCGTGTCCTTGTTGGGGGGTGGTGTGGTGGGATATATCCATGCTTCAAAGGTGAGTTCGTCTGTGCCATCCGGTAAGAGATAACCAAAGGTTTCAAAATCTAAAACGGCGTAGTCATCGACCCCGTCAAGGACTAAATAGTTACCACCTGCGGGTGATGGCGGTGGCAACGCTTTAGCACTCAGCGGAATGAATGTAAGCAAAAAGAGGCATGTAAAAATTTGTCGGTATCCCATTTTCATCTCCTTTTTCGTCTAAAAAGAAAATCTGTGGATTTCGTTGTAAAGAGTGATGCGCGTCTTTATTGCTTAAGTCGCCCCCATGTACTGGACTGTTGGCATGTCTGCTTTCTGCGTCCAATTTCCATCAGCAACGAGCAGGTCCACATTCATAGCTAACAAAGCACAGATAATCAAGATACTTAACGTCCAACGTTTTTCCACGGTTTACCTCCATTTAATGCTTGACGGTCCGGTCCGTAAGTCAGACTTCCGATATGTATTACATGTCCTTTTCCATTCAGACGACTTCAAACCTACGCAAAGCCTGCCCGGAGGCATTGCCTGTGTCAGTAATGCCTTTCGGTGCGCGCATCACAGGATTGCAATTGTTTTAAATGTTCTTGTGTATCACACCCTTTATAATTAAAGACACAATTTTCGGAGAAAAATTGTGCATAATTTGAAAAAAAATGGAAAATTTGAATTTTAATCCGACACAGTTAGGAAATTGCTGATGAGTTATCGGTTATTAGTTTTCAGTTATAGTAAAATCTACAATTACTTGGATATTGCGGGGCGAGGATACAATCCTCGCCAGCGGAGGCGGGGGCCTTTTTCATTGAACACCTGTCCGCATATTTTCGGATTTTACTATAATGGGAAGAGGAAAGAGAGGGTCGCGATCGGGAGATCGCTCCTACAGAGGATGGGGTGAATGCAATCTTGGATAAGAAAGAAAAGACGAGGTTAGGAAATCTCACCAGCGAAACGGAGAGAAACATCTGGTCGGGTTAGAACCCTCGCCAGCGAAATCATTTTGGGGGATATAAAACATCCCCATAGGTGTCAATTTAGGGATTTTTGACAGCGTTTTAGGCATTACAGATATAAACAGGTTTCCGCCCTTACAGGGAAACCTGATTCTGTTCTTGAACGTTTCTATAAACATACTGAAGAAATCCGCAGAAATACGCAGAAACACCCAAGCAAAAACCCCAAGCAAATAAACCTTACAGGACTCAAGAAGGTTTGAGAGTATGCAAGGTTTCTGCCGAGAATCCGGTGCGGTTTCCAACCGCACCATAGGTGTCAATTTAGGGATTTTCAGTAACCTCTTGGAGTTTGCGAAAGGTTGTATTTTTTCCAGTGCTTTTCTGAAACGAGCCACCTTTTTCAAATGAATGTTTTATGGTTTTCAAAGTTTTGCGAAGTGCTGTTTTTGAGTGATGAAAACTCAAAGTGAGGAGCCTGGCATAGCCTGTGATGTGCTTTGCCGTCTTGATGAAACTCTGTTGTATAGGTCGGTATCCGGCAGCTAACATGACGGCGTGTTGAATCAGGAGTGCGATAAGTTTGGCATAGATTTCAGAGAGTATCCGATAGGGTTTCTGACTTCGGGAGACATGAATCTTTGAGCCACTTTTGAATCCCTTAAACATCAACTCGATCTGCCAACGGATGCCGACAATGACACAGATCTGTTTGGGTGTGAGTCGATGTGCCTCGATATTGGTGATATAAAGGTTCCATCCGGCGAGACGTAAAAGCGTTTTTGAGGGCGTTTGCGCTTTGCGTTTGGCACGGTATCGGATGGAGCGTCGGCGTTTATTTTCCTCTGTTTGGGAAAGTTTTTCAGCGATGAGATAAACCGGAAGTTGCTTGGTTTTACCGATCCGAATAGCCTTACGGATGAAGGTGTTTTCTCCTTCTGCCTTGAGCATCTTTTCTAAAGAGAGACGTTCACCGGTCTCATCAGCGAGATAAGAGTTGGAAACCTTCAAACGAGAGATCCAGTAGATACCCTCTTCAGTGAGTTTCTCAAGTTCATCAAGCGAAAAATATGCCAGGTCTGCGAGTCGTAAACTCCCCTGTGGCAGTGGGTCAGCTGCTTTTGCAGCACTGCTATCAGCGGTCATGCCATCGGTGAGGTGGAAGTGTTGAAAGCCACCCGTAAGCACATCAAAGCGCAGATGAAGTTTCAAAGCAGCTTTATGAGGATGATTCTTTTTCGGGTGTCCTTTCCACGTCTCGTGGAGTTCATCAGGGAGTGTTAGCCAGGTGCTATCTTGCACATAGACGCCAGTGAACTGCTCAAGCAATGGAATAACTTGGCGGTGCGTCGCAATATCAAGAAATTCGGTAATGGCTGCATCCAGTGTGAGTTTCAACATTTCAGCCGTTTCGGGGGTCAAGCGTTGCTCAAGGGCTTGCCGTCTGACCTGTATACCGAGCGTCGCAGCGGTTTCGGTGAGGTGCTGATAACTCGCCTCCGGATTTTCCAACCATCCAAAGACCAGGATTTGCGTCAGCGCACTCCCAGTGAGTTTTCGTTTTCTCCTAACGAGTCCGGTATTCACGCCGACTTCATCAGGGACAGTTTCAAGGATCGCTTGCATTTTATCAGGCACTCGTCGTAAAATGGACATCGGAAATACCTCTGTTTTTGTAGAATTAACCATTCTTCTCTTTTCTACATTATACAAGAGGTGTTTCCACTTTACAGCAGTTTTCTCAGGAGAAAGCACGCTTATTTCTACTAAATTGACACCTATGGTGCGTGTTTCCAACCGCACCATAACTGTCAATTTTAGAAAAAACGCCTCATAGCATCGTAGGTTGGGTTGAGCGGAACCGAGAAAAATGATACGGATACCTCAAACACATTTTACCACTCTACACCGCCCTATCAATCAGGGAGATAGCGAAACCCAACGGAAATCTACCGCCATGTTTGTAGCGTTTGACACAAAGAGCGTTGGGTTTCACTGGGTTTCCCTATGTCTATGCGGGTATATTAGGTTTGATGTATTTTGAAATACCTACCTTTGATTTTCAATACCGTTCAACCCAACCTACGGGACTCCGGACACACTAAATTGACACCTATGGTGCGGTTTCCCAACCGCACCGGATCTTAGGTAGAGACCGTGTATCCTCCAAGCCCCTCTTCAGTCCCGTAGGGACGTTATGTTTATAGCAGCATGTAGCCCAAAAAGTCCCAAGCCCTGTAAGGGCGGCATGTTTATAACGGATGTAATAAACATGCTGAAGAAATACCCAAGCAAATAAACGCTACTGGATTCAAGAGGTTTTTGAAGTCTTCAAGGTTTCTGTGTAAAACTCGGTTCGGTTA
>CBDCJC010000002.1:0-12776 GCA_965217715.1 Candidatus Poribacteria bacterium
AAATCCTCATAACTCAGCAAGGCGTCTTGATCATAAGCTTCTTGGGTCAATCGGAGGATCCGATGCCGTCTGAGACCTGCGAGTCCGTAATTCGCTAAGACTTCGAGATCGGTTTCGACATCATTGAGCGTCAGCCGACAGGAGACTTTTTTCGCTAAAGCGATGTGTTTGCCTGCGGGTTCCTCGGCGGCGACTGCCTCGTAACAGATTTGTCCCGATGTCAGTTGAACGTCGGCGTGTTGCGCAAAGTAGGTAGAAATCTGTTTGTAGTAGGCTTCAGCAACGAGAGGCATGAGATTAAAGTCTGCTGAAATCTTCTGAATAATAGCGGCCCTGGCATTCTTGGATTCGAGCCTGTTGATACCGTAGGCGGTATCCTTCTTGCGGTTCATATCGACCTCCATGAATAGAGTGTCGGGATCCGAATACATCTACTCGTTAGGGTAACTCATACTATGAGTATAACTCATGGGGTCATTTGATACAAACTATAAGTAACCGAAAATCCGCGATAATCCGCGATAATCCGCGATTCAGCCGAACTTACTAACCTATAACTTATAGGACTTACGCAAGAATCAATGACCGCTCCCAAGCCTAAAGGCGTAGGGTTTCTTTTGATAGAACTCCCAACGTGGTTTCTTTAGGGTTACCTCTACTATCAATCAAGTCCAGCAGGTAGAGGGCATTCTTCCTACCTGCAACACCGAGAGTGTCTGGGTAGGTTTTCAGGGTTTAAGCCTGAACAATACCTGTCTAATCAGGTAGCGCGGGCCATCGGGCGCACTACGGAATGCTTTAGAAACCTTTAGAAGTATACCGATACTTCCGACACCTACGGGGTGTTTCGGAGACGAAAACGATATGGCGATATACAACCAAAGTTGCATAGCGACCCCAGTTACGTTTTCTGTTTTTGTAGTTTCTTGGGTTTCTACGTCTACACTGCCCCTTCTAAGTGGGAGGTTGAAGGCAACGGGAGTGGATACCCGGAGCTTAGAACCTTCAACCTGTAGATATAGATATTATACTGCTTTTTAGACTAAATGTCAACACTTTTTTTAGGCATTTGGTCCTTTCCAAGAAGGCGGTGTCTACATCCAAAACCTGAAGAATTGGGTTTTGACACCGAAACACGATAATGTTAGGACTTACGCACTACTTTTTATAGTAAAGCCCGAAAATATGTAAACATAGGAGATTTGGGAACCTTCCTCTCCGCTGGCAAGGTTTCCTAACCGGGGTCCTCACCTGTTCCTGATAAGGGGGATTTAGGGGGTTAAAAATGGAAAATTCTCTGTCCATATACTAAATTTGCGTAAGTCCTGCATAATTCTAAAATCTACTATAAAAGGAATCGGAATTAGTCATTTTGGACTTGGAAAAAGTTGTTGAAAAAGTGCTATAACCCCTTTTAAATAAAGGGTTTTCATGGTATAATATAGATAAGAAAATAGGGGGCTGCTACCCCCTATTTGAACCCAAAAAAGCGGGTTGCTTTTTCACGGTTCACACTTATCTGATTATTGTATCAGAATCTACCAGAAAAATGCAACCCCCAAATATAGGAGCATTTTCTGATGGATTTGATCAAGATCATGGAGACGTTTCCGACACAAGAGGACTGTATAACGTATCTGGAGCGTCTGAAGTGGCACGGATCGCCAGAATGTCCGCATTGTGAGAGCACACGCAACGAGCACGATACAGGACGCATCGGACGCTATAACTGCCATGAGTGTAAGTCAACGTTCAAAGTGACACATGGCACAATCTTTCAAGGCACGAAGATCGCACTACAGAAATGGTTTTTGGCGATCTCGTTGATGGCAAACGCAAAGAAAAGTCTATCAAGTTGCCAACTTTCACGCGATTTAGGGGTGCCTCAAAAAACATGTTGGCATCTGATGATGTGCCTACGCACGGAGATGGGCAAGGAAAACGTCTTACTACAAGGTATCATCGAGGCAGATGAGACCTATATCGGTGGTAAGACGCGTAAAGACTACGGACCGGGAAGACGGTGAACCTCGTAAACGTGGACGCGGCACAGCAAAAGATGCTGTTCTTGGAGCAGTCGCAAGAGGCGGGAAAGTCGTCGCACAACTTGTGCGGAATGTTACCGACAAGACGATCCTTGATTTTATCAAGCAGTTCATCAAGACTGAAGACTCCGAACTCTATACCGACCAGTATCGTGGATACAACGAGATCGGTAAAGAGATGAAGCATGAGACGCTGAATCGGAGTGAGAAGTGGGAAGCAAATGGGATACATACCAACACAATGGAAGGTTTTTGGTCTTTCGTCAAACGGGCGTGGTATGGTTTACATCACCACTATTCAACAGGATACACGCCCTTGTATCTCGCAGAGGCGTGCTATAAGTATAACTACCGCCATGAAAATATCTTCGCGAAGTTTCTCGCCGAAAGTATGAGGGGAGAAATCTAAAAAAATGAAAACTTCCAAGTCCAAAACGACTTATTCCGAAAGGAATTACAACATGGAACCACGATTTACACGAGGTGAATATTGGCTACTTGAGACCGTCGTCAAACGTGAATTTGAAGTCTGTGCACTCATGGAAAGCGACCTTGAATCATTCTTGTCTAAAAAAAGACATGGGTTAACGCGCGCATCACTCGTTGCGACCCTCCATCGACTTCTCTCTTCGGGGCTAATTTATGCGAAAAGTGAGGTGAAGGGCTTCATTTCAACGGTCGAGCACATCGAACTTGCTTTGGAGGAACGCGTCCCCTGGGACACCCATCACGTTTTTATTTCAGCTGACGGAGATATCGAACTTGCTCCGGACGAATCCAAACCCCCGCACCCTGAACCCGTAGATGTGAGAAAAATCACGTATTATGGACTGACGCAGGAAGGCGGTGCACAATGGGAAGCCTTCGCTGCACCCGACTGGCAAAAGTACATAGGCGTGGGTTCTCAATTTCTGGATGCTGAGGGTGAATATAAAATATGGGAAGTGATTTGTGAAGATGAAGATTGGCTCGAAATGTATCTTGACTCTTTGTGCTTTTACAACCAACTTGAGGTGGCTTCAGCGTCCATTTCGTGGGATTATGTTGCACCTTGGCAGGCGATGTACTGGAAACAACTCGATGGCGGACATAGAGTCCGCTTTCAGGCTCGAAACAAGAATGAGGATGAGGATTCTGAACCGTTTCCCCCTCCCGATGATCAATACTTTGAGCGAGTCTGGTGTGCTTGGAGATAAAAAAATACGTTTGTCAAGATAAATTTCGGAGATGATGGAAAAGATGACCAAAGGAGTTAGCAATGTATAGGAAAACAAGAGTTATGGCAAAACACATCCAAAGCATCCGGTTAGCACTTGCTATTTCGCTGATACTCACGGCTTCAGTTTCGGTGAATGCGGATACCTCCAAAACGACAACTTCTACAGTCACGTATGGCTATCGCTACTTTAGTGATGATCTTGCAGAGTATCATCGTTTTTTACCTACCCCTGCCCCCGAAGGTCTCTATTACCAGGGCAGGATGATAGCCTTGGGAAATATCGATAACACCCCTGAAAAAGAGGTCATTGTTCTATTGGTTGTGGGGACAAAACCTCGCCCAACCTTCAGTGATCATGCAGACTTCGGCAACTGGAGCCAAGCGTTTCTCCTTATTACTGATAACAAGGTAAAAAAGCCCGAAAGAAAAGAATTATTCAAACTTTTTGATACGGCAGAGCATCCGTTGGAAGTACCCGCAGCGAACCGCATTGAACTTCACACTCCTCCATTCGCTTTCACCCAACCGACCAATGGCCCTTCCTTTAGACTCGTGGATTTGACGGGCGATGGAACTTTAGACGTATGGGTTGAATCTACATACGGGGTTGCCCTGATTTCCTTTGAAAACGGTGAATTCAAGGAAGTCTTCAGTCACTACACGGTGACCAGAGAGAAATTCGCAGAAACCCCTGAGATTGAGTATCATAGTTACGACTGGTACGATTTGCCTGAGCCTCGGGCAGAAATGTATCACCGTTTTCTGGCGACCCCACCACCGGAAACACTCGTTTACACGACTCGGAAAAAAGCCATCGCAAATATTGATGATACCCCGGAAAAAGAGACTATTGTTCTAATGGCAGCTCAGCCATTAGGAGCAGGAGCGGAAGGTGCCGACTGGGGCGCATGGAACCAAGCGTTTCTCCTCATTGCTGAGAATGAATTAGACGGGTTTCCAAAGAAAAAAGACCTTTTCAAACTTTTTGCTTCGCGGACTTATTCGTGGGAGGTTCCAACGAAAACCATTGAAGTTCAGAGTGCTCCGTTTGTCTTCCGAGAATTTTCGAGCGGTGGGCCTTGGGGTTTCCAGTGGGTCTTCTTTAGACTCGTGGATTTGACGGGGGATGGCATTTTAGATATATGGCTGGAACATGCATACGGTGTAGCTGTGATTTCTTTTCAGGATGGCGAGTTTGTGGAAGTCTGCAGTGCCTATAGTTCTATCAAAAGTGAGGACCCCATAGAATACATTGACCTCGATAACGACGGTATCTACGAAATCAAAATCCCCGACAGAATCTCTATCAATGGTCCAACAGCGGCATATCCAGAATGGATGAGTCTCTACGAGTGGGATGGAACCACTTATGTCTTGAATAACGAAAGATTCTATGCCGAGAATGACGACTTTCTTCTTCGCTTATTGGATGGGTATAATTTTTGGACGCGTTTTAGCAGAAACCAGGAATACCATTTCTACATAGGGTTGATATACTACTATCGCAGCAACTTCCCGATGGCAAGAGGGTATCTACAGTGGGTCATCAAACATGCGAAGAACGACGATTACATTCAAGCCGCTAAAGCCTTCCTGAAGAAGATGCCATCCCACTGAAAAGTAGATCTACCACACCTAACACCAACGGAGACAACACCATGAAACAAGTTAGGCAAACTATACTCTTAGGGCTTGCGATTTCACTAATACTCACTACTTTCCCAGTGAAGGCAGAAACATCGCAAACAACAACGCCTGATGTCAAATATCAACGATGGTATTATACACATGAGGGACAAATATATCACCGTTTTTTGCCTTCCCTCACATCTAAAGAACTCTCTTACCGTACCCGGATGACGGCCACAGCAAATATTGATGACACCCCTGAAAAAGAGACCGTTGTTTTGATGCTTGTTGATGTTCATCCAAAAAAGCGTGTATATCACTGGGTCCAAGTGTTCCTCCTTATTACTAACACCCAAGCAGGGAAACTCGAAAAAAAAGACTTATTCAAACTTTATGATACCGGAACGCACACGTTGGAGGCTCCAGCAGTGAAAGCCATTGAACTCCAGAGTCCACCCTTTGTCTTCACCCAACCCCCGAAAAATGCGCTCAAATCTCGCAATGTCAACTTCACACTCGTTGATTTGACAGGCGATGGCACTTTAGACATCTGGGTTGAATTTGGATATGCTGTTGCTGTCATTTCCTTTCAAAATGGCGAGTTCAAGGAACTTTTCAGCAGCTACACGGTTCCCGGACTTCTCTCTGAGGCTGAGTACGTTGACCTGGATAATGATGGCATCTACGAAATCAAGATTCCCTACAGCATACATATTGAGGAGGTCCCTGACGCACCACATCTGGAATGGATGAGTCTCTACGCGTGGGATGGAAACGCTTACATCTTGAATAACGAAAGATTCTATGCCGAGAATGACGATTTTCTCATTCAGCTATTGGGCGCGTATAATTATCAGCTGCTTCGACACGGAACCATTATCCACCGCTGCGAGACATACCGTTTCTACTCAGGGCTGGTATCCCACTACCGGGGCAGTGTGTCGCCGGTGAATCTACAATGGATCATCACACATGCGAAAAACGAAAATTACATTCAAGCCGCTGAAGAGATCTCGTTCTACTCAGGGTTGGTATACTATGATCGTGGGGAGTTGACCCGCGCGCAACTTTATCTCCAGTACATTGCCACAGAAGCCAAGAATCAAGAGTATCGTAAAGACGCAGACGCTACGTTGAAAGAAATCTGGAATAAAACTGATGACCGCAAGGAATTTGAGAGGGAATACAGAAACCATCTTATCGCACATTATGGTGATATGCCCGAAGTTCGTACCTTCATCGCGGGGAAGAAAAAATTGATGTCTGGCAGCTTTAGGTTTCCGGGGGATGAAGAGGCATTCCTTAGGTTTTATGAAGCGAAATATGATCTTTGGCCAAATAAAACCGTCCTCCGTGAACTTCAAAAAGTCCGAAAAGCCAAAGCAGACGGCACACCTTTTAATCTCATAGATTGGGATAACGATTGAAGCCAAAATTGAGGCAGGATCGCCTAAAAAATGAAAACATAGATTCCTAGGATAAGAGATTTAAAGATGAGGTGAAATAGAACTCTAAAACCCCTATATGGTAAACTTTAGAATTACGTACACATTAGGCATCTGCGAGAATACGTCGGGATTCGGAAATCCCTCCTACAGCAGAGCTACTGAAATGTAAATGTATTTTCAGAATTCACCATAAACCATAAGTATGGAGAATATTCAATGAAAATCTTAATTTTTCTCACAGTATTGACACTCAGCCTTGCCAATACTGTGAACGCTGGCTTAGACACTGATACCATAGCTAACCATGTGATAGCTATCTATCATTTTGAATCTACAAAGACAACTGATAGTGGCTTGTTGTATACTGAAGACAGTGGACCTCAATATCTCCCTGGTACCCTTTTGGAGGGTGCTGCTCTTGCAAATGGAGGCAAATCAGGAAAGTGCCTTTCATTAGTAGGTGATGATGTGTTCGGCACAGGAACCCGGATCTTCCCACACTTCGCCTCTATAGGATTCTCGATCGTTGCGTGGGTGAAACGTCCGCAACAAAATTTCGGTCTCATGTTTTCTATGATTGGGTTCTACGAAGCAGATCGTGAGAATGTTGTCAGCGAAATAGTCCTTGGTGTTACGCCGACTGGAAACATCAAAGGGACACATACGACCTATAGTCCCGACACATCCGCGATCCTCACAACTCAAGATGAGAATATTTCCAACAATAGGTGGCATCATATTGCTTGCACGCTGTTTGCAGGCACTTATACGCTTTTTATTCGCGGAGAACCTGTGCTAACACAGGAGGCAACTGTCTTTCCCGGCTATTATGGAGATGCGGTTTTGTTTCTCATAAGGTCTCCAGACAGTACACGTAAGACACTTATTGACGAAGTTGGGTTCTTTGAAACTGGGTTTTCTGCATACGAGGTCAACGGACTCTATGAAGATGGGCTCGCTACATTCCTTGAAACAATGCCGGTCTCGCCTCAAGGTAGACTTACTACCACATGGGGTGAAATCAAAACCCGAAGGTAAACTTTTCAGCTTTTGGCAACTACTTATGATTTCTTTTTTAACGTGAGCTCTACTTAAGAACGTAGGTTGGGTTGAACGGAAAATCATTAGAATCTATGTCCAGAAGAACGCTTTGAAGCCTATTGGGATACTCAACGCTCGAAAAAATGAGTGAAACCCAACGCATTTTGCTTAGACCGAGTTCACGTTTTTTAGACTTCATTTATGGGGGATTTTAGCATTATAGTAAAATCTACAATTACCTTTACACTATGGCAAGCGAGGTTAGGAAACCTCGCCAGCGGGGATGATCGGTAAATGTGAACATATTTTCGTGCTTTACTATAATTGGACACTCTAATCAGATGAGGTTGAGAAAAATTGAGAAGGATTGGGATTACGAACCCCGTTGTTATCAAAATATGAATCTATGAGGATGCTATGTATAAAAGACTTTTTTCCCTTATGATTGTCCTGTTTATAACTATTGACATCGCCTACGCCCAAGAATCGCAGTGGATGCCAGATCCGATTCTCCGAAAAGCAGTTCGTCAGCGACTTGAATTAGATGTTGATACACCGTTGACGAAAGCGGATATGCTTCGATTAGGTGTGTTGGACCGAGTGAAGATAACCGAAGAGATCAGCGATCTAACAGGTTTGGAGTATGCTGTAAGGCTTGACTCTCTTCTTCTTCCAAAACACCATGTGCAAGACCTGCGTCCGATTGCGAATTTGACGCAACTCAGATTCCTAAGTTTCGGAGGGGGTCCGATTTCAGATATAACACCTCTTGCGGGTCTTGTGAACCTTGAAACGCTAACTTTGTGGTACAATCAAATCGTAGATATATCGCCGCTTGCGAACTTGATAAACTTAAAACAACTTCGGCTTAGCCACAATCAGATTGAAGATTTCTCGCCACTTGCGGGGTTGGTGAACCTCAAAGTACTCAAAATCGATCACAACAAGAGTAGCGATATTTCCGCGATTCCAACATCGCAGTTGACAGAACTGGTATACGACGAAACTTGTAACGTCCCGGTTCTCCCTATTTCTGACCGAATTGCAGACCGTGAATATCCATCAGTCTTCGGATCATGGGCTTACGTTGTGAATAAGCCGCCAGTAATACCAAGACCAGAGACCTCCGAGATTAAGCCTATGGCTTATTTCGATCTCCATTTCGGTGGTCCTGCAACGCTTACGCTTGGATGGTCATTTGGGCGATCCGGTGAACGCTCGGTGGGTGGTGACAAAGCTGTCCGATTACTAGCGGCAGATATAAGCACTATTGAGGAAGCCAAGCAACGACGCGAGGCAATTTTGGCGTTCAATCCAAACGCAATATTGCTTGTGCCGATTATGTATTACACGGGGCCGCCTGCCCATCTGTATCCTGAAGATGGTGTTCTCCGAGATTTATGGCTTCGCGACAAAAATGGTAACCGCATCGTATCCGGGGATTCGTTGTTAGATTTCACGCTTCCTGAGACGCAAGAATTTGTTTTTGATCAAGTGCGAGCTATCAAAGCATGTGGTCTGTTTGATGGGATATTCTTTGATCATTGGAGTGAGGGTAAAAGACTCTTGGAATCCCGTACAGGTCGCACAACAGCAGAGGTCCATCTTGCGCGCGATCGTATTATACAAGGTGCCCGTGCTATCCTTGACGACGATATGTTAATCTTAGTGAACACCGGTGAAGGGAAGATTCCGAGATGGGCAGAATACATCAACGGTGCTCACATGGAAACACATACGAATCCTTCAATAGTGAAGATCGAAGGTACAGACAACTATCATAATCGCGGTTATACGCGGGCTGACCTTTTGGATATTGAGGACACCTTGGTGTGGTCGGAATCTAATTTTCGCGAGCCTCGTATCAATACTTTAAAGGGGTACACTATTGGTCTGGAACCCCCGAATTCACCTCGAAACAAGAAGTGGATGCGGGTCTTCACGACCATGAGCCTCACGCTTTCGGATGGCTATGTGGAGTATGCCGCATTAGATGGCTTATATGGTCCTGAGGTATACTGGCATCCGTTCTATGACACACCGTTGGGTCGTCCTATTGGTGAAAAGGGGCAACGCTACAAAAATCCTAAAGGAATCTCTATCGAAGGGATATTTATCCGCGAGTTCACTAACGGCTGGGCAGTTTACAACCGCTCCGGCAAGGAACACAATATCTATCTGCCAGAAATGGTATCCGGCGTAGCAAGCGGCGTGGAGAATAAACACTGGCATATTCTCTCCGATTTAGACGGTGAAATCTACCTAAAAAAAACGCAATAAGTAGTTTTGGGATTGGTTAAATTATCAGAATCCCGTATGTTGACTGGGTTTTAAGGTAGTTTCTTGGGTTAGAAATAGCATGTTAATTTCATTTACAGTTTCGGAATAAGTCGTTTAAACTTGAGAAAGTTGTAAAAAAGTGCGATAAACCCAGTAAGTATATGAAGGTATGAATAGATGGAAGGGTTTATCACACTCTCATTTAGCTTACTTTACGATCAAAGCGATAAACTGTGCGTTCCTTGTGAGAATATGGAAAGCCTTGCGATGTTGCAAGTATCTCAACATTGCTGTTAATACGAGAGATGTGAGACCTGATTTCGCGTATATCTGTCTCAATGGCATCAAGACGTTGGTCAATGGTGTCAAGGCGTTTTAGCAATTCTTGCTCAAAGGGAGTCAAGTCTTTTTCATTCACAATTTTCTCCTTCGCGTAGTACGATAAACCCAGTAAATACGTAGGTTTATTGCTTGTTTAATTCATGTAAATGTGGTAAAATATTAGTAGTTTTATAGGGGGATTGCAGTCCCCCTATGTGAATCCAAAAGCGAGTTGCTTTTTTCAGATTCATTCACTACTGGATATTATGCCATAACATGTCAGAAAAAAGCAACTCCTAAAATATAGGAGTATTTTCTGATGAATCTAATAGAAGTCATGGAACGTTTCCCTGACCAAGAGTCGTGTATTGAACATTTAGAACGCATACGTTGGCGAGGAACGCCTGTTTGTCCAAAATGTGAGAGTAAAGGCGTGGTTCGTAAGAAAGAAGAAGGCGTAGGACGTGTAGGACGCTATAACTGCCATGATTGTAATACTTCATTCAAGATAACCTGTGGCACAGTCTTTCACGGAACGAAGATACCCCTTCAAAAGTGGTTTCTGGCTATATCTCTTATTCTGAACGCCAAGAAATCATTATCCAATTGTCAATTATCGCGTGATTTAGACTTAAACCAAAAAACTGCATGGTATATACTAACGCGTATTCGTGCTGAAATGGCGAATAAGACCAACCCTATCGTGTTGCGGGGTATCATAGAGGCAGACGAGACCTATATTGGTGGTAGACCTCGCAAAGAGAACAAGAAGGAAGACAGAGAACCTGCCAAGCGTGGACGTGGTACAAGTAAAACAGCCGTTATCGGTGCTGTAGAGAGAGGTGGTCAAGTTATAGCAGAAGTGGCTAAAGGACTCACAGGGCGTGCGATCCTTGAGTTTATACGGCGTGTGGTGAACATCAAAGAATCCGAACTCATGACAGATGAATACCACGCCTACAATGCTCTTGGTAGCCAACTCAAGCACCACGTTATCAACCACCAAGAACAGTATGTAGACGGGGATAAGCATACGAACACCATAGAAGGCTTTTGGTCTTTACTCAAGAGAGCATGGTACGGACAACACCACCACTATAGCGTTGGATACACACCCCTTTACGTAGCAGAACGATGTTATGTGTATAATAACCGAAATCTTGAGTGTATTTGGACGAAGTTTGTTAATAGAAGTATGGCGTGTTAGACGAAAAACCCCCGTCCTAAACAAAGGAGAGCCATAATGTGTAAAACCATTTATGATAATTTCGAGTCCGAGCATATTCGACACGATATATTTTATGAAGAAGATAAGCCCAAATATCCGAAACATGCACGCAAAGCATTTCCAATCCTTATTGAAAGGGCAAATAATAGAGGGCAACCCATCAGTTATGCCGAACTTGCTGATCAGCTGTGTATATCGCGTTACCCAAGCCGCGAGCTCTATATAGGCATACGTGTGTTAACGTGTATCTCAACGAAACTCTATCAATTGGAACAAAGAACAGGAGAAAAACTGCCGAGACTCACAAATATCGTTTTCTCCCACGATTCTTTATCTAATCCAAACAACTATATTGTAAAAGGATATCAAGAACTGCATGGGAGCATACTAACCTGGACAGATTATGAGGATAGACTGCTTGCACCTATTCACGCTTACGAAGAGTGGGATCAGGTGCTTAATCAGATAAATGAACTTCGCAATGAGTAGTTGATGAGAAAAAACCGATATATCAGTGATATTAAGAATGATTCGTAATAAATTCCGAACATTACATAATAAACCGTGAATCTACTTTTAACCAATCCCAAAACTACTTATTGCGAAAAAAAATAACACCCGTTGTGGAGGTCACAGGCGATGCCACCGTTGATTCTGAGGGACCCAGCGTTAGCATCTCTGCGCCTATTGATACACAGTCAACTGCCTTTGATATCACCATTACCTTCACAGTCGCCGTTTCTAATTTCCTACAAGAAGACGTTTCACTTCGAGGCACAGCGGACGCTTCAATTACGGCATGGACAGCCAGTGCGGACGGGAAAACTTACACTGCGACGGTTACCCCAACGCGTAGCGGCACTGTGATTCTCACTGTTGCCGAGAATGTCGCGACCGATACCGACGGTCGCGGAAACTCGGCAGCATCAAGTCAAGTTGTCAGCATTTTTATACCCGATTCGGATGTCAACGCGGATGGCGTTACCGACATTCTGGACTTAGTGGTTGTTGCCCAACACTTCGGGGAAAGCGTGCCACCCAACTCAGAAATTGACGTAAACGGTGATGGGATTATTAGTGTCTTAGACCTCATCTTTGTGGCACAACGCTTAGGTGGACAAAATGCTGCCGCCGCACCTGCTATTATGGCAGATACACCCGATGCCGCGGTAATACAGGCATGGATAGCACGTGCACAAGTTGAAAATGACGGTTCTATCGTTTTCCAACAGGGCATTGCGAACCTCCAACGCCTCTTAGCATCATTGATTCCAGAAAGAACGATGCTGCTCGCCAACTATCCCAACCCATTCAATCCAGAGACGTGGATACCGTATCATTTAGCGAATTTCAGTGATGTGCAGATTACCATCTATGACACACGCGGCACCGTCGTCCGTCAACTCAATCTCGGACATCAACGTGAAGGCTACTATACGAGTCAAAGTCGTGCCGCCTATTGGGATGGCAGAAACGCTGTAGGTGAAAGCGTTGCCAGTGGTGTCTATTTCTACCAATTCCAAGCCGATAATCTGTCGCTCCTGCGAAAAATGGTCATCTTAAAG
>CBDCJC010000003.1:0-7055 GCA_965217715.1 Candidatus Poribacteria bacterium
CAATGATACCATGCCAATATACAAATTGCAAAAATTGTCTGACGGTGTACTAGCACCAAAGGTTATTATTGAAATATCGAATCATAAGGGGACGAAATTCCCTCAGTTTATTTGACCGTCTATTGTTCTCCCAAATTAATTATTTTAGTGTAGTATCTCACTAACCTAATCTCTCCCTAGGGTTTAATAATTGAGTTCTTGAGTTTCTCTTTCCAGATAGTCAATCGCGGTTTGTTCGTCCTGCTCAACGGCTATCTCCACTGCCCGCTTGGCGCATTCCAGTAGTTGCCTAGACTGCTTTCGCAATCTAAAGGATTCAACGACCTTCTGTTGGATTTGGATTTGTTTTTCTTCTACGATTATTGGCAAGATAACCTTGCCAAATTCATCTTTATTGATTGCCGTAAGAATTGTACCGCTACACCCTTTCTTGAGTTGTAACTGTCCAACTATACTTTTTAATAGTACAAGCAGAGTCTCGGAATTGAACGCCTGTGAGTTGACAACATAGAATCCGGTAGAGCAGAGAGCTTGATCATATTCCTCATCTATTAAGGCGATACTGTCCAATGACCCCTCTATAGACGAAACAATAGCATCTCCTGTTGCCACCTTACGCCTTGCCCTACTTGGTAAATCCTGACCTTGTTCTATCATGCAACCAGCGATTTCCCCGTTGCCTGCGATATTGGCAAGTTCAATGTATTTGTACTCGGTTTTATCCGCCGGTCTAAAGTTCTCATCTTTTAAGTCAACCAAATTCTCCAGCGTATCCCATCCGCCCGAACAACTTTTGATGGCATGGGCGATTTCTTCATATTTCGGTTGGTAGTATTCCGCATCAATGCGTTCTACTTGTTCGGTATCGGAATAGTTCTTGACAAAGGTTAGCCGGTGTTTAGGTTGCCAGTTAGTAAACCCGAGCTCCGAGAGGAGAAGGGTTTGGGCTTGGCTGTATAATTGTTCTGATTGTTTGTTAATGACTTCATGTAAAATAAAACAATTCGTGATTCGGTTTTCTAATCTATTATCTGCTGGCTTGAAGATGAGAACATTGCCTACTCGATCAAAAGTCAATTTAAACTGGATTGTCAGTTCTCTTTCCCTGAGTAATTGTAAGAAACCATATTTTGAGCGTAGAAAAGCAACCAAGTAGTAAGGATCAATATTAGTGATTGATTTCAAGCCTAAGACATTGCGCGATAAAGCCACCTCCTCTATATCATGAATAATCGAGGCATAACAGGGGGTTCCTACTTTCGTTATGACGATTTCCCCTTTTGACAACCTCTTGACGTTTTTATGTTCATCGGCAAATTCTCTCGGTATTTTTTCAAATAGTGTGCTTTGTCTTGATGTAATGATAGGATATGAGACACAGTCAACACATCGGATAAATGGTAAACCATCAGCTGCATAGAGGTGTATCGCAGCAGGATAAAAGGCACTGCCGGTAATAGAACAAAAGTTCCTCAATGGTATTGCCTGATTCTCTACCAGTTTTTCTTCTATGTGCAGGTAGGTAGGTTGAAAATATTCAGCATCTATCCTATGTCCTAAATCAATGTTGGAATAATTAACGATTGAATACTGCATCGTTCACCCTGTTTGCATTTTTAGCGAGTCCTTTGTAGGGAACGCAGATCTGCGTTCCCTACGAAAATTACAATGAAGTTTTAGGTAATGCCACCAGATAGTTCGCTGTTGCCATATCACAGTATCGTCACTCTGACCTGTGCGAATTCTTTTATTTTGATGAAGTCTCGCCTGTTGTAGGTAATCAACTCCGTACAATGCGATTCAGCAATCGCTGTATGAATGCAATCATTAATGTTTCTAAACCCGACATGCCTTGCTATGCCAAACGCCCTTCGTAAAATTTCTATATCATAGACGATAGGTTCTAACTGCATGACTTCATTGTAGGCTATTTCAATTCTTTCATCACCGATATGTAACCTTCCCAGCACAAATAGCACCTCTTGAACGGTGAGCGTCGATACGATTGCAGTATCATTTGTATTTACCTGCTCGATAATCTCATTAGCTTGTCTATTCTTATCTACATCCTGAACGACATAGGCATGTATTAAAACATCCGTGTCAATATAGATCACCCTTCAAATTCCTTTTCCATATTGTTCATTTCATCGGCGAGATGAGAGATATCGACCTCTGGATCAACATATATCTCTCTTTCGCGATTGTTAGCGATAAAGGTCTGCCATGCTTTACGTCGCTTTGTGTTTGTCTCATCTGATGCGTCTGTCCAAAAACTTAATTTTTCATTTTTTGCCCACTCAATAAAGGCTTCAGCAATACCATCGGGCAATTCTCCGTCATGGCTATGTAAATCGTGGTCGACGATCAGATGGCCATTTTTGTCCAATTTATACCGCCCGCTGCTGGTTTGGGCATAGACATAATCGCCGGAGTTGTCCTTTCCCCCCTTCTCACTCACAGCAAAAAAAATCGGGTAGTCTTTCACTTCGCGACAGAGTTCTTCATCCCATTTCTGCACAAATAGGACGCTCGTTTTGGTGCCAGTGTGCGGTTTAAAGGTGTTGCCGTGTAAACCAATCACCGCTAGGATACGCGCACGCTTGGCGATAAAATCACGGATATATTTGTCAGATGTGTTGTTAAATCTGCCCTGCGGCAGCACGATTGCCATGCGTCCACCGGATTTGAGAAAGTCTAGATTGCGCTCAATAAACAGGATATCGCGGCCGACTTTGCTCTGTGCCGCCCCGTTTGCTCCAAAACCAAGTTGGTATTGATGGAGCAGACGACTCTCCTTGATGTCCCCAGCAAAGGGCGGATTTGCCATCAGGATGTCAAAGTTAAACTGCTTGTTTTCGTTTCTTTCTGCCTTCAGTCTTTCCAGCCGTTCAAATCCCCTGCCGTAGGTGTTGATCCATTTCCTATCTCCCTCTGCCCTGTCGCTCCAGCGCTCAAAATCGAGCGTGTTTAGATGTAAAACGTTGGTTTCTCCGTCACCGGCGATTAGGTTCAATGTTCTAGCAACCCTGACGGTCTTTTCATCGAAGTCAATGCCAAACACTTTTAGGACGTTCTCTTTCTCTTCTGCTGGTATTTCGATATTACTGAACAGATGCCCCGTTAGTTGAAAGATGGTATGCACAGGAAAACCGCAACTGCCGGCGGCGGTATCAATCATATATTCACCGGGTTGGGGATTTAGCATCTGAACGCACATATCAATGACATGACGCGGCGTAAAATACTGCCCCTTTTCTCCTTTGGCGGATTTGTTGACCAGATATTCAAAGGCTTCATCTACGACCAGCAGATTGGAGTTGAACAGTTTGATATCCTGTAAACTGGACACACAGATGGAGAGATGGCTATCGGAAAGTTCAAAGGTTTCGTCTTCCGAAAAAACGCCCGGCCATTCGTCTTTTGCCTGATTGAACAGGTTCTGTATTTTGTGCTTGAGTTCGGTATCCGTCTGCCCGGTATTTCGGAATTCCATCGGTCGGAAGCTGACATCCGGAACGTCTTTGACTGCCTCCTTGAGGGTATCATAATCCTCTCCACCGAGGTATCCGGCTTGATTTTCATGTATAGCGGTGTTAGTAGCAGGTTGCACAAATCGGTTGAGAAATTCCTTGTCCGCCCGGCTCAGAAATTCATCATAGAGCTTGGTGAATATGAGTTTGAAAACCTCCTCAAAGACATCCACCCCGGCGTTTGCCAACACTTCATCCTCCATTTCCAAAACAATATCCTTCAGGGATTTCCGCTCATTGGCAATTTTATCCTTTAGGAGGAGGTCTTTCAGGGTGAAGCGTTCCGTGAGGATATCTGCGAGGGTTTGGTTCGCGTTGGGGATGTCGGAAATATCTTCAAAGTAATTCGGGTCTTTGCGGCTGTAATAAGAAATCTGTTCGCCATTTGTCCAAACGCCGATCGGTGCGCCGGTTGCATTGCAGTAGGAACGAAGTTGATTTTTTCCATCTTGTAACTTGGACTTTTTCAGTTCAACAATGATATAGGGGGTATCAGGACGGTCTTTGTCGAAGATGACAATATCAGCCCTTTTCGTTTGTCTGCCAAAGTTGACCGGATGCTCAAATGCTAACCGTTGCTTGGGATAGCCGTACTGACTGATAAGTTTTGCCGCATATAGCTGGCGGACTATCTCTTCAGGTTTTAGCTGAATCTCCTTATTCCGCTTGATGCACCTAATATACAAAGTTTCTTTGCCTCTGACAGTTTTGAGAAAACTTTTGCCGCGCAGGCTCTTAATTTCATCGTCCGTAAACAAGGTAGGATGATAATAGCTCTCTTTAGGTATCATTTCTAGCTGTGCCATGACTCCTCCGTAATCAGCCGCATCGTTTATGGCAAGGTACATTTACTTACCAGATTCCTTCACGGTTCCATCGTTTTTGCCAATCTTCGTATTCAGAAGAATAACTCTCCTCCCACAGTTCAGCAACCATATCTTCGATTATCCTTTCAATATCATCAATACGGCTAAGTCCCCAGCGAATTCCAGCGATGGTTCCTCCAGTCCCCGGACCGTATGGTTCTGCTAGAGCAAAATGCAGCCGAAAACGAGAAGATATTATCTCTGAAAAAAACTCTTGCGGAGATTGGTCACCAAAACACTTCTGGGGAGTAGTAGTTAGCAAGCGTTACGAGAATGCCTGTGAGGGAATCCGCATAATCGCTATTCGCCTGAACTATGTCAATTGTCGATCCATTCCGTTTTCGTTTGTTAGTTTGCTTGATCAAATCTGATTTGAACTTTGGCAGTGAATTAATATAATCCCCTGCCAAGTCTTTTATTTGCGTGTGCCGAACTTTAATCCGGGGTTCCGCTTTGATTTGCTCGCTTATACTAACATCTCCAACTTGTCTTGTAACAGCTCTTTCATTTGCCAAATCTCGGCGCAACTTTACGTCTTTTAACCATTCATCACGATACTTAGTAACGACCGAAGCAGTCAACTTGCGCCCAAAGCCACCTTTAATTTGTGTCGCGTTATGGTGATCCAAGCAAAGAACAGCAAGATTTTCAATAACGTTGTTACTTGGGTTTTCATCAATATGATGAATTTGTGTTTGTTTTCCTCTTTCTCTACATACACAACAAGTACTATCTGATGCGAACAATACTTCTGCCACTAAGTCATTGGGGATTGATGTTCGCTGTTTCACCATAAGCATTTCAGAAATTTAATAATTTTCGCTTTTTGTCTACTCAATGAAGATTTGACAGGAGCATTTAATTTCGTTGTAAGGAACGCAGATCTACGTTCCCTGCCTTCCAGTTGATTCGGTTGTCTCGATCCAATTCCCAGTTCAGTGGATTGTTTTGGATATAGATACGGACACGATGTAGATCCTCATTGTTTCTTATGACGTGGTCATAAAATGATTTCTGCCAACCAAATCTGTGATTATTCCATTGTTTTCTTACCATTCGGGTGATCGATGATTTGTATTGTGAGATGATTTTTGGCAATAATTCCATGTTACGAGCATTTCGTAGGGAACAACGATCGTTGTTCCCTACGATAATTACAATCAGGTTTAGGCAATGCTGCGAGGCCAATTTGCCATAGATCATCTTTCAAATTCGTTTTCCATATCGTTCATCTCATCGCATAAATGAGAAATATCGACCTCCCGATCAACATATATCCTTCTTTTGCGATTGTTATAAACAAAAGACTCCCATGCTTTGCGTCGCTCTGTTTTTGTCCTATCTTCTGCATTTTCCAAAAAATTCAATTTTTCACCTCTCGTTCCATCAATAAAGCCTCCAGCCCTATTGTAGGTCGATTTTCCAAAATCGACATGCTGTGTCGAGATATGAATCTCGACCTACTTATGCAGATTGTCCGATGATTATAATGCCTTCCAAATCGCTGACAGCAAAATGTCAACACGCCCTAGTGAACCAATGAACTAATCACGTTTTTCGCTTCGTTCCTTCGCCCAACATTAATTTCGTTTGTAAGACTTCGTAATTGCTATGGTGTTGAGAACGAATCAGTTGGATTGTTTTTTCTGCCTTACGCACACGAATTAAAGAGTTTGGTGCAACCGTGTGTGTCTCACGTGGACCATCGACAAGCAGGTTGACGCTGCTGTAATCGGATCGCATTATCACCGTGATCTCTGAATCCCCGTGCGCGATAAAAGGGCGCATGGTTAACGAATGCGGCGCAATCGGTGTCAGAAGAATCGCGTTGAGGTGCGGCTCGACGATTGGACCCCCACATGCTAAGGAATAGGCGGTCGAACCGCTTGATGTGGCGATGATCAGTCCGTCAGCGTTGTAGGTGATGAACGGCTCGCCGTCAATGTAGGTGTCTAATTCGATGAGTTGTGTATAGTGACGAATCACAACATCGTTGAGGGCAAAAGAATCGGAAAACTCTTGCTCATGGTTATCGACGCTGACCTCTAACATCATCCGCCGATCAATTTTGTAGTCACCGTTAAAAACGTTGGTCAAGGCAGCGTAAAGCTGGTCACGGGGAACATCAGTTAGGAAACCGAGACTACCGAGATTCACAGCAAGGATTGGAACTTTCTCAATTTCGGGTATATGCGCAGCATCAAGTAGCGTACCGTCACCGCCGAGGAGCAACAATAGGTCAGATTGTGCGACGACTTCACGCCGATTACAACCCACACCTGCAAGACCGAGCAGCGCAGCCTCCGCATCAGGAACCAGCGGTTTTGCTCCGTGCTTGTAAAGCCAATCACAAGCCTTCGTGGCGACTTGTAGTGCGTGGGGTTTGGCAGTGTTAACGAAGAAACCAACTGTTTTCATAAACTGTAATTTGTTCTGGGAAAATCCTTTCAATCAGTTTTGATGAGAATGGTGTGAGGCAAAGGGGTTTTGCTCAACCATTGCTCCCAAATTAGCGTCAGTTTCTTTGACTTTCTAGACGATAAAATAGGAGAACCATCCCACAACCAATTAGAGCAGCTAGAATCGTTATAACTAAATTCGTATTAGCTTGTGGAAGAATATGAGCAATGTCGATACGTTCCTCACCTACCATTTC
>CBDCJC010000004.1:0-9586 GCA_965217715.1 Candidatus Poribacteria bacterium
TCAAACACAGGACCTCCACTGTTGCCTCCCTGGATCGGCGCGGTATGCTGAAAATAGTTGTCAGGATGAGGTATATTTAGCATTCCAGAACGTCCACTGACAGTACCCTCTGTGCGGTTGCCCTCGTAAGACAACACACCACTCGCTGGGTATCCAAACGAGACTATTTTTTCTTCCATATAAACAGGATCGTTTCTAAACGTCGCAGTATCTGTATTTCCACGTTTGTCATACAACAAAGCTAAATCAACATCCTTGTCTACTGCAATTAATTCCACACGCCTGTAGGGAGTACGGGACTCATCTGCTGATCTAACAACGTGTTCGTTAGTCAAGACGTAGTGTTTGCTAATGTAAAATCCTGTACCAGACGAATATTTAGATTCTTTTTGTTTCCAGTTATCAACCCGCTTCTGAATTTCGAATTTCGTTTTTCTTATCTTCTAATTTATTTCCGATCCCTTCACGCCACTTAGCAACCTTATCAGCATAGTTTTCAGGATATGCTTTTACCTTCAGTTATACTTATACCATTTCTAAAAGTTTATACTGCATTGGCAGCATTTATGAAGTGTGAGAATTTAGTGAGTTTAGCGATAGCGGCATCGGTGTAGTTTTGAAGTATCACCGTTACTTTGGCTTTCATATCTTCGAGTGTCTTATAGGTTTGGGTAAATAACTTTGCTTTGATGTCTTGCCAGAGGCGTTCAATCGGGTTCAACTCTGGACTATACGGGGGTAAAAAAAGTAAAACAACATTATCGGGCATCTCCAAGGATTTGGCGTGATGAAAACGACCATTATCAAGCACCAATAAGTTTAGGCTCTCGGGGAAGGCTTCCGAGACGCCTTCAATGAAACCAGTCTGAGGTCAAGTGCGAAAGTTCCAAGAAAAATCTCTCATCAGGGGGGCAACCGCACCATAGTAAACCGACGTATATTGATAATCTATCTTGCGACAGGTTTGATGCACGTCTCCTCTGGAGACCGTATCGCGTTTCATCTTGACTGAAAACACGAATGCTTTGAAAATATTCAGCAATCGCATCAGCGAATGTTTGCTGAATCACAACGGAAAGTTTCTGTCACTGTGTTTTTTTTTGACTCGGACGGGGCACAAAATCATGAACCATCGCATAAACCTTTGTAGTTCATCTTGTGTCAGCGATATACTCTTGATCTGAACATAACTCGAAAAACCCAGGTTTCTGGTTCCCTTTGAGAATCTGCGTCCCGGAGCGTAGCCGCTCTCAAGACCCCCAGTTTCGTAAGCACTCAACCAGTCGCCGACATCGATTCCGCAACAGGCGGTTTTTCGCCACTCCACTTTTCAAGAGATAGAGGGTGTTGAGACGTTGGATTTCATGCTTCTTTATCGTAAGAGGGCTTTCAGGGTTTCTACACTTTCGGTAATCTCTGGCACTTTTTTATTCATAGCTACTTCCTTCCTTAGCATAGAATAACATATTTATTGATATTCAATTAGATTTGGTATTATACCTTCAGTGTATACTTTGGCAAGATTATTTTGTGCTGCATCATGATTTTGATCGGCTGCATTAGTATACAATCTTACAACTTCTTTCCATCTTTCAGTTTCTGTGAGATTCTCATCTGTACCCATTCCTCTCTCGTACATTTTGGCAAGGTGAAATTGAGCGTTAGCATTGTTTTGCTCCGCTGTTTTTTTATACAATTTTACAGCTTCCGTGGGGTCTTTATCCACTCCTTTGCCTTCAGCATACATTTTTGCGAGTGCGTTTTGTGCAGGGGCATAATCTTTCGCTTTTGTATACCATTCAACAGCTTTTTCCCATCTTTCAGTTTCTGTGAGATTCTCATCTATTCCCTCAGCATAATAATATCTATTAGCAAGTTCATACTGTGCTTGAGGATAGTCCTTTATTGCTGCCTTTGCAAACCAGTTTACAGCTTCTGCATATGCTTTCTTTGCATTAGTGGATGCACTTCTAACATATTCTAAGAGTTCCCTATTAGTTTTTAGATGTTTATCTTGTTCTGATTCTATTGTGTTTTTATTGATTAGTTTTTCGGCATCCTTAAATAGTCTAACAAATTTGTCCTCATTTTTGGCATATTCCTCAAATATCACTGCATCAAAGTAATGTGTTAAGGCAATATTGTAATGTGCTATCCGGTTGTTCTGTTTACCTGCCCTTTGAAACCATTGCACAGCATCCCGTAATGAATCATCTTTTATTTTTATCTGATCGGAGACTTCTTCGCCACGAGTTAATCGTTCTATTACATGATACTGTATATTTTTCGCTTTTTGGAAGTGCAATGCAGCAAGATTGTTTTGCGCTGGGGCATAGCCTTGTTTTGCTGATTCTGTATACCAATACATGGCTTCATCCTCATCTGCCCTTACGCCTTTACCGTTTCTGTACATAAATGCTAAACAGAATTGCGCGATGGGATCGCCCTGATTTGCCCGCTTGTCAAAATCGTACAAGGCTGCTGTATAGTGTCCACGTTCATAAGCTGCTATGCCTGCGTCGTAATCCAATTTCTCACTATTACATCCTATACTGAGTAGGGTACAAACTATGACTACTATTGTTAAAATTCTCATTGAAATCACTCCATCGGTTGATTTTCAGATCTGCCTATTGCGAGTATGTTGAGACTCGGCAACTCCAACAATTCAAGATCGAAATGCTTCTGTGAAGGTTGATAGATGACCAAAGCTGCGCTTGCTTCAGTGGATTTGCTAAATTTTTTAGCCAAATGCTCTAAGGATACTTTATGCCTGTCATCAGACCGTAGTGCTTGCTTAAGTTCAGTGTTATGTTTACCTATATTACTCTTATCAAGAAACGTCATTCCTGTTTCTGCATTGACCATTTCCTCAAGAACAGAGGCAGTTACTAGGCGAGATGTAGCCGAATCCGTTTTGGTGTTAATAAGAGCAACTTTCAGGGATTTCACAGACTCACTCAGATTCTTAACAGTAAGGTTTTTGGTAAAATCCTCACTAGCGGCGGTTATGTTAGGATTCTCAAAATTTGCTGTAGCACTAAGTATCTCTTTAGTTTCCGTAATCCAATATAAAAATAAAACAAGACGTTGTTTTTGCTTGCTTTCTATTTGAGGTTCCGGAGGAAAATTCCTATTTTCATCACCATTTAGGAATATCTTTGGTGAATAAAGTTTAGGTCGACCAGGAGGGAGATTCCCATTAACCTCCTCAATAGGAAGTTCATCTTCAATAACCTCTTCAATAGGAAGTTCATCCTCAATAGGAGTTGGGGTAGGTTTTTCTGGAGTTAGAGTGAATAAATTGCCGGTAACTACGGCATCTACTTCAGATGTTGACCGACTTATTGTCCAGCCTTTTGGGAGTTCATCATGCAAGAATTCCTGAATATCTTTCATTATCTCTTTATTTGCCGAGGATATTACGACTTTTTCCTTCTTTCCTTCCGAACCTAAAGCAGCCGGAATTAATTGCTTTACCATCTTTTGGATTTGCGGTTTATCTAATGGTTTTACTTTATATTCCTTTGAATCAGGCAAATTGGACTCGGAGATAGAATAACTGGTCTGATCTGGCTTGAAGTGCTTTTTTATCTTATTCAAGGAATCTGCAGTAAACTCAGGAAAAACAAACCTACCAGCAACAATGAGACATAGAACTGTACCAAAAAATATAATCAACAACCACTTTATCCATTTCATTTTAATCCTCCTTTTGAAGCGAGATAAACACTATTTTTCGGAGAATGCTTTCCACATTGCTATCTTAAAATCTGTAATCTCCAATTGGTATTTCAAAGAGGCTTGCATTCTGCCCGTATAACGTATCGCTGTACTGCCTTTATAATGCCCAGAAACTTCATAAATAGCGTCCCGCGATTCACTATGAGCGACAACAGTCCCTGACAACAGTTCGGTATTTTCACTGTGTTCGCAATCAACAATGAACAGCCATTCGTCAAGATATTTCTGCTCCTTTTCAAAGGGATATCCATGCCGCGGTATCTGCTAAAGTTGATGGCATTATATTCTATTTTAAGGGGTCGGTGCAGTTCGGTATTTCCTACTAAAACCTAATAAAACCTATAAGAACCTCATAAAATCTAAAGTTATGTAGTTTTTTACTTGACAAACCTTTTATTTTTCTGCTATAATATATGTATGAATAATAGATTTGTTAAGATTGGCGAAGCTGCTAAACTCTTAGGTGTATCCGTTCAGGCACTTCGGAATTGGGAAATGGAAGGTAAGATAATGCCTTCCCACCGCACGCCCGGCGGTCAACGTATGTATGATTTAGCAGAACTTCTTGGTGTCAATGATTTGTCCTATCCTACGATTGCTTATGCCCGCGTCTCGAGTTCGGATCAAAAGGAAGATTTAGAACGTCAACATGCTGTCCTTGAAGCATTTTGCAATAAGAACGGATGGCAGACTGAAATCATAAGAGACCTCGGCAGTGGCATGAATTACAATAAGAAAGGACTGTTCCGCCTCCTTGAGTTAATGGTACATGGTCAAATGTCTCGTTTGGTGCTTACTCATAAAGACAGACTCCTTCGCTTTGGTGCAGAGATCGTCTTTCGTATCTGTGAACTCAAAGGCATAGAAGTTGTGATTATCAACAAAGGTGAGCAGCCTTCTTTTGAGGAAGAACTGACACAAGACGTAATGGAAATCATGACAGTGTTTTGTGCGAAACTCTACGGGCGACGTTCTCACAAGTCAAAGAAAATCAGAAGAAATAGAGAATATCGTATCCGAAGAAAAAGAACAGTTGGAACTACAATTTGGCACTCCGACCACAGAAGATAGCACTCAACCCAAATAATAAGCAATCCACGCTTATGTCTCAACATGCTGGCTATGCCCGTGTTGCGTATAACTTTGCTTTGTCGTCGTTCAAAGTAGGCTTGGATAACGACGAATGGCGAAGTCATATTGACATAAAACGTGAGTTTAACGCAGTCAAATATGATAAGTTTGACTGGTGTAAAGACCTTTCACAGAATGCGTCCAAGAATGCTATCCACAATCTTGGAGACGCTGTTATACGCTGGAAAAAAGGACAAAACAAGTTCCCCGTCTATAAGAACCGAAGTGGTAAATGCTCCTACCAAGCAGACAATGGCGAAGGGACTGTTGAAGTCTACAAAAAGCGTATCAACCTCAAAGATAGGTTGGATACGCATGCGTGAGGAACTGCGATATACGGGTGAAATCACTAAAGTCGTTGTGTCCAAACACAATGATAAGTGGTACGCGTCTATCACCGTCAGGCGATTAGACAGCGATAACTACAAGCACCAGCCTGCGTTGTTTGATGATGAGCAACCCATAGGCATTGATGTAGGTATCAATACGCTTGCGACCTGTTCTAATGGTGACACCTACAATAATCCTCGTCCACTTAAGCGATATGAGCGGAAGTTAGCACGCGAAAATCGCTCTTTGTCGCGCAAAAAGAAAGGGAGTCAGAATTGGCATAAGCAGAAGAAACGCTTGTCTGCTGTCCATGCGCGGATCGCTAATATTCGTGAAGATGCTCACCACCAAGCAACGATACGGATTGTTCGTAAAGCGTCTGCTATCGGTATAGAAACGTTGAACATCAGCGGATTACTAAAGAACAGACGACTTGCGAAAGCATTTTCCGATTCAGCGTTAGGTGGTTTTCTGTCTAAACTCAAATACAAAGCAGATAGGCGGGACATTCTATAGACGAAGCTGATCAATTCTTTGCCAGTTCCAAGACTTGTAGCAACTGCGGACACAAGAAAGCAGACTTGACGCTTTCGGATCGCACCTACCACTGCAATGAATGTGGCTTTGAATGCGACAGAGACCTCAACGCTGCTATCAATCTATGCCCCACTTGACCTCTAACCGTCGCCACGAGTTGCGAGGAGACGATAAATGCCTGTGGAGTCAAAGTAAGACCTCGTTTGAGAGGCACGAGAACGGAAGCAGGAAGTATGGCAGAAATCAAAGAACAGTGTAGAGTTTTATAGGTTTTTATAGATTCTATCACATTCTTGAGGGTTTGTTAAGTCCTACACAACGGTATTTGTCAAACCTTATTTTAAGAGCGACCAGTCAGGTTCGTCTTCTGGGTCGCCGAGGGGACCGTGGGCGTTACGGACGACGCGGCGTTGTGCGTCGTACCAGTCGGTGTAACTGGTAGCGGGTTGGAGTGTGTCGCTGCGAGCATCCATCAGGTTTGTGAGGGTATTCTCCATTTCGTCTGCCAACGATTTCGCTTCGGGCTTGTCAATCAGATTGTCCATCTGCAACGGGTCTGCCGCTACGTCATACAGTATCCGTTTGCCATCAAGCCAGCGTGCGTAACTGTGTGTTTTTGTACGCACGCCGCGCCACTCATTACCATCAATGAGATAATCGTAAGTGGATCCGAAGTTCATCGTTAAAATGGCATCCTGCTCAAAAGCATCGGTTTCATCGCACCAAGACGCGGATAGGTCGTAGCCTTCGACGGTTCGAGGCGGCTGGATACCGCATAACCCGCAGAGTGATGGGAACAGATCGACAGGGGAGGTGAGCGTGTCACAGGTGCGATTGCCATCGAAAACACCGGGGAGACGCATAATCAGCGGCACTTTGATGGATTCTTCGTAAGGTTCTCGTTTCGCCCAGAAATTGATGCCTTGTGCACCACCCTGCGTTCCGTGGTCGGATCCGAAGACGAGCAGCGTGTTTTCGACGCGTCCCGTCCTTTCGAGATACGCCATCAGTTCACCGAGCATATCGTCCACCGTCAACGTCATTGCGAGATAATGTCGGTAAATTTCTAACGATTGTTCTTTAACCGAGTCTGGGACGTTTTCCGGTAGTTGAAGTTCGATGGGCAGCCGATCGTAGTATTCCTGCGGGGCAAACTCATAAGGTGTGGAATGTGCTTGATGTGGAGAGATAAACAGACAGAACGGAGCATCGTCATTCATGTCGTCCATGAACTGGAAGGCGTATCGGTTCAGGGCATCAGTTTCGTAACCCTCCCATTTTTCGTTCCGCCAATCGTCGAGGTTTACCGTCCCGTTGAAATAGTCGGTGTGGAAGTTGTAACCGCGCCAATGTTGGAATCCGAGACGGTCGCGTCCTTCGGGAACATAATCGCGTCCGCCAATTTCTGGGAATGAACCGGTGTGGAGATGCCATTTACCGACCCACGCCGTTCGGTAGCCATTTCGATTGAAAACATCGCCGAATCCGATTTCATCGTGCCGGGTTTTGACGAAGTTGATGAGATGTCCTGTCGTCTGTGGATGCCGTCCGGTGAGTAGCATTGAACGGTACGGGGTGCAGACAGGTGCAGTGGCGATTGCGTTTGAAAAAACGGTGCCTTCCTGCGCGAGCCTGTCGATGTGTGGTGTGTCAATCTGCGTTCCGCCGTATACCGGAAGTGAACACGCACGGATTTGATCGGCGAGGAGATAGACGATGTTCGGTTTGTCTGTCATATTTTTGGTCTGGTTTGTAAGTTTTCAAAATCTGCCGTTGGAAGTGATGTTTCTTCAAGACAGGATTAGCGTGGGCAGAGTTCAATAGTTCCGGTTGAGAATGAGATATTGACATCAAAATGCCTCAAAAAATTTAAACCTAACAACCCTTTTATTGGCGAATTTCCAGGTAGGTCGTGACATAAGACATCAATATTCTCAATAGTCTCCCCAATCGCTGTTAAACTCCGAGCGGCGATGCATTTCGCGAACGCAGTACCGCTCGCGGTGAGCAGTTGCACCCGTTCTTTTGGGTTTAACAGGTCGTATCCTAAAGCGATAGCCACCTGTGACGGAATGATAGTAATTGTGCCCCGGTATCTAAAGCTACAGTCACATTTCGGAAGGTATCTGGGTCAACACCACCGACTTGAAGGCGAAGGACAATTGACTCACCTGAAGGGTTAAAGGAGACGTGCCCCATTATAACATTATAATAAGAATCCCCCTATCCCTTCTGGAAGAAGTCTACCTGTATAATGTATGGCTGCACCACCTTTATAGTGCTTTGAGACCTCATGAATATCATCCTCAGATTTGCTATGGACAGCAATTACCCCGGATAGCAACTCCGTATTTTCGCTGATTTCACAGTCGATGATAAAGAGCCATGCATCTGGATATTTCTGCTCCATCTCTTCGAGTGTGAGACGTTCGTTTGTCATTTTTATCAACTCCTTTTCAAATAGGTGGTGAGTTGCTTCAGACTTATTATAATTATAGCATAATGATTCTGTTTTGGCAAGACTTTTTGAGGGTGTGTAAAGTTTTTGGCATCATACCGAATTAGTTTGATTATTCACATACCGCTCCGCTGGAGCGGAAGACTTTAGAGACCACGCGGGCTATAGACATACCGCTCCGCTGGAGCGAAAAACAAGCCGCATCTGTTTACTTTGCTCTTAGGGTCTCCGAAAAATGTTTGAATCCTTTGCTTGTAGGAGGGATTTCTAACCCTGATGGTGACGTTTGACCAAATATTTACACCCCTTTTTGAACAAATCAGAAAGAACGCGACCATTGTCAGTTAAAGGCGGTCGGATTTATCTGGTGTTAGACCTGCATGGTACAACCGATGTTCACCTCAAATTTTCGGAGTTTCGGCATCACGGTCGGACGAGGCGGCTCAAAATAGAGTTCTAACGCCTCTCGGAGATTGTTAATTGCCTCGTCTTCACTTTTGCCTTGACTGGAAACATCTACCTCTAAGCATTGGGTAATAAACCACTTGTCTTCTTGCGTGATGCTTGCCGTAAAAGTCTGCGTTTTCATTTTCTCTCCTGCGATTTTCGGCTCGCGACACCCTTCATAATTAATTCTTCTGCTTGGACAACTGTGTTTTAGAACTGTAGCCCCAAACTCACTCGATGTGCTTGCTGTAGGTGTCCAAAATCGGCATAAGCGTAATCGAGAGCGAGTAGCCTTTTGCCAAGCGTTAGGTGAATACCCAAGCCGAGCGTAAGTCCTTCTTCATCGTCGCTGTGGTCTTCTCCTAATCGGAATTTGTAGCCCCCACGAATTGCTGCCATTTTTCTGTACCAATACTCCATACCCATGTTCAGGCGTTCACTGTTGTCGTTAGGATGGTTAGCGTCGAGCGCGAGGGTGAGGAGATTGTCTCCAGAATCAACGACATCATAGGCGATACCGAGCCGAAAATTGGAGGGCAGCGGAAATTCTATAGTCTCTAAAGCCGTCTTTCGTGCCGGATTTGTCGTGTCTGGAAAGGGACGGTAATCTGCTGTCCTCGGATCACCTGCGACCTCAGCACCGCTTGCCAAATTGGGACCGCTGAAGCGCATCTCTGGTCCAAAGTTCGAGAAACACATACCAATGCGTAAGCTCCGCCAGCCCGTATGATACAAGGTGCCGACATCAATTGCCACACCTCTGGCACTCTCCCGATGAATCTGTTGGTGGATGTATTTGGCGTTGATGCCGAAGGAGAGATTAACACCGGATTCCTTTGCGTAAAGTTGTCTGGCATACGCCACTGAGATTGCGGTATCATAAGCGGAGTACCAGAGTCCGGTGCCGTCGGGTTTCGCCAGCGTGGTAATCTCTGTGTC
>CBDCJC010000005.1:0-5759 GCA_965217715.1 Candidatus Poribacteria bacterium
GGGGATCAAACCACGGTACATCTAAAACCGAAATGTACTTAATATAGTCAATGGACGTACCAATACCTTCGCCAAATTATGAGGTATTGAGTTGAAAGGGTGTATGATGAATAGCACCGATTGAACCGAGACGTTCAGCGATTTCATCAATAACAATAGGATCAGGTTTTTGCGGAAGTATTTTTAAAGTTTCGCGCAAATACTTCATCCCTCTGTAGCGTGCTTTGAGATCTAAAACGCTTGCCTCGTTATGTTCTAACCGCAAGGGTGCGAGCAGTTTCGCAGACACATTGACCATGAACATAGAAAGATTCGCGGCGTTGTTGACGGGAGTCTTGTTGACATTCATAAAGTCGTCTAACCCCCACTGCTGTTTGGCCTCTCGGAAGTTGAACTCAATCTGAAAGCGAAGTGCGTAATAATCTATTATTTTTTCAGCGTCCAAGGCTAAGTCAGAACTGAACAAGAGGACGTGTGATTTTTTCTCTGTCGGTAGATGCGTCTTGAGAATACAGACGACCTTCAGTGGGTCTGGGAACTTTTTATGGCGCAACTGCGCTTGATAGACTTCGGTGGTAATGTTCCCATGCGTCTGGGTAGAGACGCGGTATTTCGGGTCAATGTGCTGCGGATGGAATCGCTGTCCATACAAGCGGGGCCGTCCACATCCGGTGTAAGACTCCGTCGGTAGAAAATAAAGGGCGGTATTGACGCGCAACTTTGAGATCAGTGCCAATCCACATTGTTGTGTCATCTGTAATGCGTTATTGTGTCCAAAATATCCATCAAGCACAAGATAGCGCAGGGGTATCAAAGCGTCAATACGCTTCAACAACGCCTTAATCAGCGTTTGAATCTGTTTCAAGGTATCGCTGAGTTCCACCTCCGCCTTGTTTCGGTTGCGACTTGCCTTGGGACGCCCACGTTTGCGTTTAGGCAGAGGTGTTTGTGTCGTATCACGGGGGTGGGAGGTTTCCGGCGGACCTGGACGACAAGTGTTCCCACGCACGATTTGCTCCATAAGCATCGGGTAGCAACGCCGCTCCTTGACACTCACTAATGACAGCCCAAAGAACGCTAAACTCGGTATCGTTTTACCATGCCCAGACGAGAAGAAACGCGATAAACCATACGTCGATTGACCCGATTTTGACACGATTGTTTCATCGCCAGCCAGGATATAGGCACTTTCACGATCCAACAGATACGTGCGAAAAAACACCCAGTAAACACACCCCCAAGGGATAACGGTGTTGAAAAAGCGTTGGACCGTTCGGTAACTCCCGCCTTCTGACGTCCAACGGGAGATATTCAGCATCGTGACCTGACCCGTCATCGAAAGCACTCCCAAGACCACCCGAGAAAATTGACGCACCGTGGTCGTTGATAAATGTGGATGCAAAACACTGAAGACTGATAGAATCTCATACATGGGTAAATGTCCTTTCTCAGTTATATGTTTGCTTACACATAACTTTAGGACATTCACCCTTGGACGTACATAGGAGGGTCGTTGGTGAAGTCATACCAATTGGCTGACCATTGAATAAAATGAGATAGAGTTTATCCCATGTCGTACTTGCTTCTAATGTATGTTCTGGCAATAACTTACATAATGCTCGGAGAAACTCTGGGGCACTTGTATCTTCCCTATCAGGAATCACAACTTGCTTAGTCGTCAAGGGAAAATTCCTTCGTTCCTTGAGTGCTAACATTGCTAAAAGCCCACGCCATTCGCCCAAAATGCATTCGTGCATTGGATGATCCTTATCGTAAAGTGCTATTTCAAACAGCAGCGGACGTGCCCACATACTTGGAATGCTATCAATTTCAGTGAATTTAGCGGCGGCGGTTGTAACCTCAAGATTCTCAGCGATGTTATTAAGGGCAACAGCAGGGACCTGTTCCCAAGTTCCTGTGCTAGGAAGAACTGCCACTGCAGCCCCTTTTTTCTTTAGAGGAGGAAGGAGTGGGAAACCTGGCATTAATAACCTCCGATTTACTTTTGCATGTAAACTGTGTTACTCATAATGTTAGCTCTGTTTAATTCAGAATTGTTGGGTTTCGCGGGTTCTATTTGTGTAAAGCGCGAATTTGTCGTTAGTGTTGGATATCCGAATGACTGTTGGTGTGGGAACGCTCTACTCAACCTACAAGAACCAATAATTGTCCATTTAAATATTTCCGCAATTTTGGTATAAAGTACTCAGAAACTTTCCAATACCGGTGCCATCACCTTTTCCTTTGGCAAGGCACATATTTTCCCAAAGTCTGTTCACTGAATGTAAAGACTCCGATGTATCTGGTGAAATAAGATTACCGAATTTCTTTAGGTCGAAATTACCAAAAGGCTCAATAAACTTAAGGCGATTTCCATCGGTTTTTTGGGTGTATGCATCGTGTTTAACGAGTCTGGCATCACCTACAGAATTTTGGATGTTAGCGAGCCAGAACAAAAAATCTTGACAGTAGTGTTGTACAGCCTCAAGTGATGTTTTCGTATCGTCGTTAAGCGGAATTTTGGGGTTCCTGTCAAAGAAATCAATATACCATGGAGCATTATATCCCGGGCGGTTCTTCTTGCGAATATCTTCAAGCATCGGTTGATAAATGCTCAAGTAAGCAAAAGCAAAACGCGCCATCTGTCCAATTCTTGAACGCACTGTTTTACCATTGTCGTCATCCGGTAGGTCTGTCCATTGAAGTTGTTTGCTGCTTCGATCTATTCTGAAATATTGAGCATTCCCATCAGGTCCAAAATCCCTTCCGAAGAAATCAATTGCCGCCAAGGCAGCATAGAGTTCAATGAAATGTTGTGCATTCCGCTGCGTCTTTCCACCAAGAGCGTTTTCAACCTCAATTTGAGAATCATCACCAAAGAGATAAATAGCATCGTAAATGAGATCTTTATTCCAAAGATGATAATACTTGAGGGCTGCTTGCGTATTCATTAAGAAATGTTCAGCCTTTGCTTTGAGTTCTTCATCTGCATCAGCTGTAAAAGTAAAGTAAGGAAGCAGCAATGCTCCACCTATTTGTGTCTTCACTTTCACTGTTTTCAATTCATTCTTAATTAGTTTCGCGATGGTAGGAAATCCAGATGCCCCGGTCCCCCCAAAAATGGATCCGGCTAAAAATATCTTAGGGTTACCGTCTGCGTTAACTAAGCCGCGAAATGTTTTCCATGGCTCTGCATTTCCCAATACCGTTTGTGCCATGACCGATGCCCCGATTGACGGGTGGCCACGGAAACCCTTATCTAACTCGGTTTCTCTTTCTTTCTCACTATATAGCACTTCAAAGAGGTGAGCGGCGTTATGATTCCCCATCTTAAGACCTGCGAAATTGAAATGAACAGATAAACGCGGCTTGGTACCATCTCCTATATCAAACGGGGCAAAAATGGGGTTGGAGGCAGAAATAATTTCGGTCTGTAGTAAACACGGCTGTTCAAGTTGTGGGTTATTGCTAAATGTCTTGTAGTGATCCAAAGTTTCCACGGCACGTTCAAGGCTACCGTTTGCATTGTCAGGATCAACAAAAAGAATATAGAGTTTGTCTCCATCTGGCATCATTCCTGCCGCGGCAAGATGAATCACGGATTCAAGACATTTGGCACCCGTTCCACCAATACCAATCGCATAATAACCCATCGATTATCTCTCCTACAAAAGAATGCTTACCAAAATCGAATTCGTTGTGATCCTACTGGTGTATATTTAACAACCAAAGGCGAAAATAGAACCGTAGACAGGTAATAAGGAAGCAATCCGTTCACGAGAAAAAACAGATATGCTAGCCACAGACTACTTTTAGTTTGTTGAATAAAAAGGACACTAGCGATGACAGCAACTGCGGGAAAAAGAAACAGAAAACCCCACATTCCACGTTTCCCATAGGATTTTTCATTATTCGTTTTGAAAACTCTCTGAGCAAATCCGTACCACAAAAAACTCCCCGCTCCAGCGGCACCGACGCAAATGACCGCCCATGTTTGAAAACTCGATCTCCACTGTCCCATTGTAACATTCTCAGACAGCTGAGGCGGGTAAGCATCCAAAAGAAAGGGTTCGCCAATAATAGCAAGAAAAATAAAGAAAAAAATAATAAACAGAATACCAAATATACAAATGGCGTGTTGTAGCATTTCAGAATGACCCCTTACCTTTTTCCGATGTAGCAATGAAATTGAGCGATTTTGGGGCGATGCATCCGGGCGGTTACCTGCGAAAGATCTCTAACGAAATTAACTAAATTCAGAGTCTTTGAACCGTCGCGCTCGCCTCCCATATCCCAATCCGAACACCATTTGGGTGCCTGATATGCATCAACGTCCGGACTCAAGGTCACTTCATAAAGATAGGTATCACGTTGCAGGTCCTCCGAGTCTAAAATGAAAACAACGCTGAGTTCATTACCATCTTCATTTAACTTTGATGTCACTTCCATACACTCCGCAGCCTCCGGATTCTCTTCGGTTTTCCCTATCCGCTTATCTTTAGCACTAATAGAAACCTCAAATGCGTTAGAATCAAAGAGCATCGCATGCGGCAACGAAACGTATTTCAATTTAGCAGATATTTCGGCGGGATCAGAATCTCCTACAATTCTAAATCGTTTCAGGCGAGGATTTTGATCGAGGGGGTTTAACTTTTTCAACTCGATTGTGGTGGCATCCTCAAATGACAGTAAAGGACTGACCAGATACCGAGAAAAGATTATTGTTTGTGCGTCTGGGTTATTTGCTTTTAAGCGATCAAAATAGTAAGCGATGTCGGCATGTCTGCCTAAAACGAGGAGATAGAACGGACGAAACGTTTTAAGGTCGTTCGGATCACTCCGATACGGCAGTGGAGCCTGTCCAATACCAGTGTCGTAGACCGTCCCATCAAATTGGCTGTGCAGCCCGAATAACCCGACCTCAAGCCTGTTTTTAATATATTTTTCTTTCAGTTGGGCAACCAATAGATTGATATCGCCTCTATCTTGAAAAAGGTCTGTCACAATAATAACTAACGGGTTTTCTTCTTCTTTACGCGCATTGACTTCTTCCGTGGATGGGACGACCTCTGTTGACTCTTCAGGCGTACTACTGCCCTCTATCTCTGTTGACTCTTCAGGGGTGCTACCGCCCTCCATCTGATCGCTGACGAACCGGTCTTCGTAATTGATAATTTTTTGAATGAACGTTTCTCGATAAATATTCTCATCTTCGTAAAAGTCTGCAGACCCCGCGCTTAAGTAGGTATTCCTATCGATACGCTCCACTTGTTCACCAAACCGAAAAAAATCTGCTTTTCCATCTGTCCAACCGCTCACAATCACACTCTCTAAATAAGGGCAGATTCGGGTGTAATCCGTCGAACCCGGTACCACAAAACCTTGCATGGAGAGTGTCGCGTCGAAATAGATGCGCGCAACAAGTTTGTCAGATATATCGCCAGGCGTTATGTCAGGATCGGGCTTAAACTCTGGGACACCCGAGTCTTTATCAGAGACACAACCTGTTAAAAAAATAAAAAAGCATAGGTAGATAGAAAACAGTAAAAGACGCGTTTTCCACCTTATTTCTTTTTCTTGCATCTTTATGCACCAACATACAATGGCACTGATTTTATTGATCCAACGTCATCAATCTATCTCAGCGTTTTGATTATTTGAAAAATATACCGGAGTCCTAATCGGGAAATAACTATGGTGAATTATATTCCTTAAAAAGAAATCTGTCAAACAAAAAAAAAGGGTATCCCATTTTTCAC
>CBDCJC010000006.1:0-1023 GCA_965217715.1 Candidatus Poribacteria bacterium
GTGGCAACGCCAACGCTATAAAGACGGCTTGCCGTATGCTGACTACGTGGCAATGTGTTCTCATTTAAGAGATTTGAAACGAACGACGCACCCGCATTGGAATGCGTTGCCAAGCCAAGCGACACAGCAAGAGTTGAAACGTATCCATTTAGGATACGACCGTTTTTTCAAAAAACTCGGTGGCAGACCGAAAATCAAACGAAAAGACAAGTTTAAGTCTATTACCTACCCCGGTCAAGCAGGTTGGTCTCTGAAAAACAATCGTATTACTCTCACCTTCCGTAAGTGGAATCCGAAAACACGCAAATGGCATTTTGATAAAGTGCCTTACACTTTTCATAAACACCGCCAATGGCACGGAACGATGAGTCGTATCACAATCAAGCGTGATACCTGTGGGAACTATTGGATTTACATAATAACAACCTACATGGGTTTTAAGCCTCTGCCGACAACAGGTAAAAGCGTTGGGGCAGACTTTGGTATGAAAGACGCGTATTTGACACTTAGCACGGGTGAGAAAAAACAACACCCACAACCTCTGAAACACGCCTTGAAGAAACTGCGAACCCTCAACAAAAGCCTTTCGCGTAAAATCAAAGGCTCTGGTGGTTGGTGGCGGTGTGTAAGACAGATCGCTCGTCTCTATCGGAAAATCAGCAACCAACGCAAAGACTTTCATTGGCAATTGGCAAGCGAACTCTGTAAGAAGTTTGATACGATTGCGATTGAAACCTTGAACCTTGACGGCATGAAACGGCTTTGGGGACGTAAAGTCTCTGACCTTGCCTTCTACCAGTTTGTTGAGATATTGAAGTATAAGTGTCAAAAACATAAGCGTGAGTTGCGTCAAGTCGGTCAATGGACGGCGACAACGAAACCGTGTAGTGATTGTGGGGTTCATAACAAAACCCTAACGCTAAAAGATAGGCAGTGGATATGCCCTGAATGTGGTTCACACCACGATCGAGACGTAAACGCTGCGATAAACATTTTGCGGGCAGGGATAGCCGTCACTTGACG
>CBDCJC010000007.1:0-3848 GCA_965217715.1 Candidatus Poribacteria bacterium
AGGTATTGATATTTATCTGTTATTAGCGAAATTTCCAGTTTTTCTTCGCTTAAATCTCTTCCAGAATAGACGCAGTGAAAGTAAATTATAGTGAATTTTCAAAATATGTAGACATTTTAGCGCATTGCAGGTACGGAATCGTCTCCTCCGTCGGTATGCAAGGTTTCTGAACCTCGCTCCTTCACGCTGTATCTGTGATTATAAGCGTTACCATAAATACTCATACATCCTAAGAAAGACTTGACACCTATGAGGGAACATAGTATACTTATACTATACTGAAAATAAGCCAGATGCCGACATTTGGAAAATTCGCAGCAACTAGAATATTAACGTGAGTTCGATATAAGAAATTGGTTTATTATGTAGATTTGATTGAACGAAAATGAGACACAACACGCATACTTTTGCTCCGGAGGCGCGACCTGTCTATAGTAGCCATTCAACTCGATGTTCCGGCTCCGGAGGGTGCGGTCTGTGGTTTCAGGACACATAGCACTCCTCTGGAGTGCGATAACTTGGGCATCGGATTTTCTATAGACATAGCATTCCTCTGGAGTGCGGGAACTCAACCACCATCAAATCTGCGATAGGTGTGATATATCGTGTCAAACTTCTCTAAGTCCTTAAGTCGAACTCACGTTATTACACTTTCCGCAAAATTATTTTTTCACGCAGAAATTAACAATAAAAACGCCTATGAACCCTTGCAGTTACTACGTTTTATGTTGATGACTTGTGCAAACTCAATGTTACGCCAGTGTAACATTTTTTAGGATATCTATGTCCGGTAGGCGAAGTTTCTGAACTCCTCGGGTTTTCATCCATGGTATGCGATATTTTTCACCGGGGCCCGTCTAGAGCGTGTTGCTAATTGTAAAATCTACTACAAATGCCACAATAAAACTAAAAAAAAATTTACAAATCTGAATTTTTATGGTAATTTATCAAAAGCCAAAGGAGGTATTAGCTACAAACCTTCTGTATTACAAAGAATTCAGGTTTTCCGGTTTAAGCAGAAAGGGTACATTATGAAACAACATCCCCGCAAAAACTGGAATTTTAAAACTCCAGATCTGGATAAAAGCCTAAAGTTGGCAGCCGAATTGGAATTGCCTTTGCTAGCAGGGCAACTGCTCGTTAGTCGGAACATAACGAATCCTGAGGATGCGAGAACTTACCTTTATCCAGAGTTCGCAAAGTTTAAAGGATTCCACGACCCCTTTAAATTATCAGGTATGGACAAAGCCGTAGAACGGATACGCAAGGCGATTTCTCGCGGTGAGAAAATCTGTATCTATGGTGATTATGATGCCGATGGCACCACCGCAACTGCGTTATTGCTTGATACATTTCGCGAGATGGATGTTCCTGCCGACTACTACATCCCGGATCGCTTTAGAGAAGGCTACGGACTGACCGAGGGAGCAGTGGAAGAGATACGCGAAAAAAAAGGCGCAAAATTGTTAATTACTGTGGACTGTGGTATCACGTCCGTCAAGGAGATTGCATTAGCAAATCAACTCGGTATGGAGGTCATTGTCACTGACCATCATCAGCCCAATCCGGTAGATCAACCACCAGCACACGCCCTAATTTCACCGAAAGTGCCAGGGAATGAGTACCCTTATTCTGATCTTGCAGGTGTCGGTTTAGCTTTTAAACTTGCCCACGGATTATTGGGCAACAGTAACAAGTTTTTAAGATCATTGCTGGATTTGGTAGTGTTGGGTACTGTTGTAGATCTTGTGCCGCTGACTGGGGAGAATCGCTCTTTAAGCCGCGTTGGTTTAGAGGAACTCAATAAAGAGAAACATCCTGGTGTGTACAAACGCAAACGGATAGGTATCCAAGCGTTATGTGATGTAGCTGGTTATGACACAAAGCGGCTTGTAGGCCAGTCTTTATCTTTTGGACTAGGTCCCCGCATCAACGCAGCTGGACGAATGGATACGGCACGCAAGGTGGTTAAGTTGCTTACCACCGATTCTGAGGATGTCGCAACCAAGATTGCCGCTGAACTCGACATGGCAAATCAGCAGCGGCAAGAATTGGAAAGACAAATTAGAGATCACGCGCAGGAAATAATTGAAAACAAAATAGACCTTAGCAAAAAAAGCATCGTTGTTTACAGCAATGAGTGGAGCAAAAAAGCAAAAGGCGTAGTTGGTATTGTTGCGTCTCGTCTGCTTGAAATCCACCATAAACCTGTGTTTGTTCTCGCGATCGATGGAGAGGAAGCTACTGGATCAGGACGTTGTATAGAAGGAATGAACCTTGCTGACAGTCTCGTCAACTGCACAGAATTGTTGGTGAAACACGGTGGACACGCAGCAGCAGCAGGGTTAACAATCAAAACCGAAAATATCTGCAAATTTGAGGAGGCTTTTAACAAATACGCTGGCAAACATCTGACAGAGGAGGCACTGCAACCAAAACTGGCACTTGATTTTGAAACACCCCTTTCTGTTTTAACCTTGGAAACCTTAAAAGAATTAGAACAGTTTGAACCATTTGGACGAGAAAATAATCCACCGCGTTTTTGCACGCGTCGCGTCAAGATTAACGGAACACCCAGTTTGATGGGAAAAGAGAAGCAACATTTGTCCATGAATGTAAGCCAAAGCAGAGAAAAAAAACGAGCTATTGCCTGGGGAGCAGGCGAAGAATACGTTACTTTCAACCGACCCAATATATTGCTTCGTATCGCCTTTTCACCCCAAATCAACGAGTGGCAAGGGACCCGTTCCGTACAACTTATCCTTGAAGATTGGGAGATCCACCCCGAAGGCAGAGACATGAACTGGGATGTATTTCCTAAACTCAGTGATGAATCTTCTGTAAAACTTGTTGACAAACGGAACGTTAATAAAAAGAATTATCTTTTAAACTTGCTTGCACGGGAAGAATCTTGTATAATTTATGTACGAGATGAAGAGATGTTAGATCTCCTGCTCACAAAGCTCTTACCGGACAGCATTGAGGGAATCGCACGGCACACTGAAGCGACACCAGAGGCAGAGGCAGCAGCGTTATTGAAACAATTGGAAAATGGTGAGCTGCGGACAATCGTGTCGAGTAACACTTTTTCACGTCTCGGAGCGTTTCCTTTTGTTAAACACGTTGTTTTTTGCCATCTCGCACCAAGTCAAGATCTTTTTTTCAAACGGTGTGAATCTGCTTTTGTGACTCCTGAGACCTCCTATCTGCATTTCATCTATAGCGATACAGATGAAGCGGAGATGCACAATTGGATATCTAAAAAATATCCTACGGGTGACGAATTGCGGCAACTGTACGGAAGCATACGTGCGGTTATACAATCCAATGGCACAGAGGGATCCCCTGAGGCAGAAATACTGAAGGGTGAATTGGGTGCCTTGTCAACACTTCAAACTGGACTCACTATCTTTGAGGAATTGCAGTTCATTGAGCGACATGGGCAACCGGGCAGTAAACTCGTAAAACTCCTATCAGGTCAGAAAAGTGACTTGTCTCGTTCAGCTACCTATCTGCGGGGAGAATGGATTAAGCAGACGAGTCCTTCTTTCATAGAGTTTCAATTAAGGGAAAACATCGAATCTATGTGGGGGCGCATAGAACATGAATATCAAATCCTTAGTAAGCCAAATTCAAACATATAATCCGGATGCAGAGGTTGAACTTCTTGAACGCTGCTATCGTTTCGCCCAAGAGGCGCACGAGGGGCAACAGCGAAAATCCGGCGAACCCTATTTTACGCATTGCGCCAAAACCGCTGAGATACTCGCCGAGCTTCGATTGGATACGCACACAATCTGCGCCGGACTCATGCACGATGTCCTTGAAGATACGCGGATCACTCGCCA
>CBDCJC010000008.1:0-2475 GCA_965217715.1 Candidatus Poribacteria bacterium
ACCCACAAATGAGAAATGACCATTTGTGGGTGGGGTCTGGGAACGAGACTAGAACGCCGGTAGAGCTCAGTTTCGTTATTTGACAGTCTCGCCGAGTTTAGTAAAGGATCAAGCTCGGTCGGTTATAGAGTCGATTGGTGTGTCTACAGTCATTGACAAACCAATTCGTCGGTAGGCGTGATGAAGAAGAAGAAGAAAAAGATGGAGAAAATCGAGGTTAGACCGATTTCCATGTATAACTGTAGCGGTGTAATTTAGCTACTTTGGGAGTGTCGTTGGGTAGAGAATCACTCGCAAACCATGATCATACATCTAAAAAGGCTTAAATCCTCAAAGTTTGTGCGTGTGAAGGCTTTTCCTATGTATGGCGGCATAGGCGTGTCCGCGCCATCCCTACATAGAGAGTCTACCGACTCTCTGATATGCATGTGGTGAGGGTGAAGCTGGGAGATTTTATATAAGCATACATGTGTAGCGTTTCGTTTGCACACAGCACTGGCGCGTCGGCCCTCAGTTTATCTCGTTGACCAAATATATTGTCATAGTTCGGAACATAGCACTGAGCTTAACCATAGATATACAAGTGTAAAAATCATTAAAAATGAAGTAGGATGTAGGGATGACACCGTGCCAAAAACTGTTGAAACAAGAAGGCACTGCGAGGAGGATTGAGAGCATGCAACAATCTTCCGCAACCCCCAAAGATGTAGGGACGGGGTTGCGGAAGATTGTTGCATGCTCTCAATCCTCCTCGCAGTGCCTTCTTGTTTCAACAGTTTTTGGCACGGTGTCATCCCTACATCCTACTTCATTTTTAATGATTTTTACACTTGTTCCACTCATTTTTTCAGCCATAAGTATGGCCAACACACACTGGGCTCGCTAGCTATAGTACATGAATGCCGTTCGTGATCGCAAGATAGCGCTATATATAGCGCGTGCGTGATCGCCCGGACGCGCGCGCTGCAGAGCTGGAGGTGGGGACGTACTACTGCGCATGCGCCATACGCACAAAATGGCGACTAATACATCCGGAAACTCCGGTAGAGCTCTCAGTTTCGCTATTTGACAGTCTCACCGAGTTTATTTGTAGCAAAGGATCAATCTAGATTGGTTATAGAGTCGTTTGGTGTAAAAACCATCGTCTTCAGTCAAACCAATTCGTCGGTAGGCGTGATGAAGAAGAAGAAGAAGAAGAAGAAGAAGAAAAAGAAAAAGATGGAGAAAATCGAGGTTAGACCGATTTCCGTGTATAACTGTAGCGGTGTATTTTAGCTACTTTGGGAGTGTCATTGGGTAGAGAATCACTCGCAAACCATGATCATGTACCTAAAAAGGCTTAAATCCTCAAAGTTTGTGCGTGTGAAGGCTTTTCCTATGTACGGCGGCATAGGCGTGTCCGCGCCATCCCTACATAGAGAGTCTACCGACTCTCTGATACACTCCGTAACCGGGATTGGAAACGGGTCACGTGAGAGTATTAGTCCGCGTACAAACCCTGCGTACAATCCGCGTTGCGTGCGCGCGCGGAATTTCGCACCCGCATTCGAGTAAAGAAGCAGCCGCGTCTCCTCAAGAGGTTCCTCTAGCTGGAGCGTTTTCCAACAGAGCGACGAGAATTTGGTAAGTCAGACACTACTGAATGTATTAGGTCTCTTTGTAGTGTACTGCTTACGGAAATGAACGGCACAAACTGCCATACGGAGGTCTGTCATGCCATAGATATATGCTAGCTACCTCTTTGTGGGACTACGCTGGGAAAGTGGCTTTCTGTATGGTTGTGTGACATGTATGTTGTGAATTCGTAGGTAATGAGTTGTTGCACTGGGTACTTTATAGCCTGAAAGCCTAATCCAGGATTATGTTAGGGGTGTGGGAAAGGGCAACCTGTGCTTCCACAACAACGAATCTTTGTGGGACTTTCTCACTTGAAAGAAGTGTCTTTTCCTGGACATTTTTTATGCTGACACATTGTGCTTTCTCTAAACTTTTGCACTGCTTAGAGTTTCAGGGAATGTGATGTGTCGTTTTGAAGTAAGGGGCCTTTTACCTGACGGATCCATCCACAAAAATAAAGTCTATTCGCGTTCACTTTGCACTCAGGGAATCCACTATAACTCCGCTGTACTGCAGCCAATTTCAAAGCCCAGTGGACTTAATGGCCACAAATATTTGCAAACTTCAATTATAACGTGCGCTTGTGTAAACAGTTTTCGCAACAGCTACTTCTGGGTGCAAAGTGAACGTGAATAGCCTGTAGTTCTGTTTGACATGGAATATCTCTTTCGTATGCTTCTAGTGCCATAGATGGGAAAACGAAAGCTTCGTGTATGTGCATGTATTGACGATACCCTTTCATACAGTGGTTGGAGACAGAGTTCCTCGGGGTATTTGGACAGATGGGAAAAAAGTGTTCGTGAGCGACCAGGGGTTTCGAGAGTAGAACAAAATAACATGCTACTGAGCCCAGAAACT
>CBDCJC010000009.1:0-3326 GCA_965217715.1 Candidatus Poribacteria bacterium
TCGGTTTCTATTCCGTAATCTCCGTCAAATCTGCTACATCAGCAAGGTCGGAAAGCAATTCACTGTTGTTAACTTTACCATATACAAGTCAAGGTGTCAAATTTTAAAAATTCAGTTTACTCAAAGGAAAAAGTGAGCTGGTGAGGAGTCAACTCGGTTGGCGGATGTTCGTTTTTCTCCGTTATGAGTGCGAGGTAATGGTCCTTATCGCGAAATATCTTTTCATCGATTAATCCGTTTTTGGACAACGAAACAAATAAAGCAGCAGCGCGCGCTTGGCAATTGAATGAACGTTTGGGGTTAAAGACGATATCTGAAAAACCCTGAAACACTTGAAGTTCTTTTATGATATCCATTTTCTGCTGGCACAGCGCAGTTATATATAACCAGTCGTAGAAAGCCGTTTTGGGTTCAATGGGAAAGTCTTTTCCACAGAAGTCAAAAGCAATTAACTCTCCTGAATTTCGCAGTCGTTCGTCCGTTTTCGCAGCTCGACTTGATGCTGAATAGAGTTCGTGATAGGGACCACCGTTTTCAAACACTTTGCTTCCTTGATATGCACACTCAACGCTCATCGTCTGTCCATCCGGTGTTTTCAATCGCAGATTAAAAGCACTTAAGCTGACCCCTAAGTCTGAGTCGGATTTTCCTGATATTTCCAAAATTGGAGAGATATTTTTCAATGTTTCGGCAGCTTCATGCAAAGATGCTATGGACTTTTGCAGCTGGGATTTGGCAAAGCCCGGGTGCCATTTGAACTCTATATCTACTGCATCAACATACGGAAATCCGCTAAAGTCAGGGATAAAAATGGGACGTTTTGCCATTATTGTGCACTTCTAAAAATGTATATCATTCTCGTTAAAACTCAAGTCATCGTTGGGTTCATAATCACCATCATCGCTATTGAGGTAGGAAAGAGGTATACCTTCGCTGTTGAAATTTGCAGGTCTCCATATTTCATAATCATGTCTGGGTTCAAAATAATGTCTGTTAATGCAGGAGATTTCATAATTAGCATCAGTGATGTTAGGTAGCCACCTCTCTTGAGCAGCTGCATCCCAAAAATGAATTGCCTCGATATATTGCGCTGGAATTGGATCAAAAACAAGAACTTCCGCTTGTGGATGTGTTGGATAATCCTGAGGTATTGACAAGTCTTGATGTCTGATGTTATAGAAATCTCCGAACATACCTTTCAACGCTTCAGGGCTTTTTCTATCCTCTAACGATGTACGGCTAATAGCCTTACGCGCTGCATTGTTTTGGCAAAACGCGCAGTCTAATTCCCATAATACTTTTACATCAAGAAGTAAAACAATCCATTGAGAATCGTTTGCCTCCTGAGTTTCTTTCTTCTGTTCTCTAATGCTATAGAACATTTGGTAGTTTGGGAAACTAATGCTTAGGCAAATTGCTTCCTTATGCCCGTCAACTCGATCGTGGTCGTTGAACAAAAACTGTTGTCCGTGTGTTTCCAGAATACTTCGTCCCAATAAACCTTGTTGTAGAATGCTATGTAGGTTTTCAATTCGGGTAAAATGAACAAGTGTTGTAATTCCGCGTTCTGTGCAAATCTGCTGGATTTGGGACGCACGATTCCGGAGTTCGGAATTTTCTTCTGTGAGAATAGTTTCGCCGCTAGTACTATCTATATCCCACAACAAAACCGTCCCGTCTTTACATCCACTAGCGAGCGTATTTCCATCCGGAGAAAAGCATAGGTTGCTAATCTCTGCTGTATGACCGGTGAAGGTTTTCGCGTGCTTGCCTGTGTCAACATTCCATAGATAGATGGTAGAGTTACTACATCCAGCTGCGAGCGTATTTCCATCCGGACTGAAAGCAAGAGAACGAGTAAGGACAAAATTGTCTGTATGCTCTAGATGGAAGGTTTTGAGACGCGCACCTATGGTAACATCCCACAATTCCCAAAATCCTTCAATTCCTACATCATTGGCGAGCGTCCCCCCATCAGGACTGAAAGCAAGAGAATGCAAACCATAGGAAAGGCTGTTCGCCTTCGTGAGGATTTTAAGATGCATCCCCGTGGCAATATCCCACAAACTAATTCGTAAGTCCCCATCCCATACATCCTCTTCACCTTCCAATGTGGCAAGTGTGCACCCATCTGGACTGAAAACTGCACCTGAAAATGCCCACCGTTCCCCGACATTCATAGTAAGGGTTTGACTCCATCCCTCTTTTAAACTCGCGATAAAGACATCACGTTTCTCGACATTCATAGTGAAAGTTTGACAGAGTTTGCCGGTAGCGATGTCCCACAAACGAAGCGGACCACCCCATTCCACAGTGGCGAACGTGCACCTGTCTGGGCTGAACACGACGCGACTAACACCCTCTTTAGTATGGGTTTTCAGATGTTTACCCGTAGGGACATCCCACAAGCGGATGGTGCCGTCTTGACCTCCACTTGCAAGTTTGCGTCCACTTGGACTGAAGATCACCGAGGTAACATTTCGCGTATGCCCAGCGAGTAGAAAAAGTTGTTCTGCCGTATGGGCATCGTATATCCAAATGCCAATGCCGCTGGCTACTGCCAGCCGAGTACCGTCCGAGGAGAACTGAATGTCATTTATTGTGCTTTTTCCAAGGCGGGCTTTGGCACTTTTGGGCAAATTTTCTACTACATTAGGTGCCTGTTCCCCTGATACCCAACCACCTGAACCACCCAATAAATTATTGTGTGTATGTGAAAGATAGAATTCACTGAGAACATCTAATTCTTCCTGAGCCGGTTTAATACGTTCAAACCCTTCTAAAACCTGAGTTGTAACCGTGAAGTATTGACCTCGTCGATAAATTTCTATGATGCCACCCGCGAAGTTTGGAATACGGAATCCTGTTGACTCATCGTTTCTGAAACATCTACTATCTACAATTCCTTTTACCCAAACTTTTATACCAGTACCAGAAGGTGATACTTCAGCGTATCCATCAAGTTTGTCTATCCAAAATTGGTATTCTTTGCGGATTCTACCTGTTTTAGGGTCTCGACAATTGTCAAAATCAGTGCCTATAAGTCCATCATTTTTTGAAAAAAAGTAGCCAATACCATCAATATGTGGATTGTCCTTTACACATTGTAACGCTGTTGTTAAATCGGACCAATCTGAAGCATGCCACCTTGACGATTTTAGCCGTGGATCCCTCGCCTGATAAGCAATTTTGTCAGGCCCGAACTTTCCGTTTTTTCGTCTACCAACCTCATAAGCCCAAACTATCCATTGAGATGAATTCGCCAATTCAGTTGGTATGACTTCAGGACGAAGAGGATGATGCTTTTGCAGCAGTTTTAGACGTTG
>CBDCJC010000010.1:0-2558 GCA_965217715.1 Candidatus Poribacteria bacterium
GGGAGCACATGTTTTGCCAGCGTGGTAATCTTGTGGCGTCCGTCTGGATGGACAAAAAACCTGTCACCATGCTGTCCACTTTATCCCAGGCGGACGTCACTCACACTGCACAAAGGAAACAGAGGGATGGCAGCAGGCTCACTGTGCAGTGTACACACGCGGTAGTACTGTACAACAAGTACATGGGAGGTGTTGACCTGGGAGATCAGTTGCGACAGTACTACCGCGTCAGAACCAGGTGCACAAAGTACTATAAATATATATTTTGGTTTTTATTTGATGTAGCCATTACCAACAGTTATATTTTATCCTTATTCGCCCCTACTTCCATGCCTCTCAGCCAGCAACGTCTAAAGGCCTATCGCTTGAAGCTTGCCGACCAGTTGGTCGGCACCTATAACTTGCGAAAGCGACTGGGCCGTCCACCGACTACATCTGCACATCCACCCCCCTCACTACCATCAACTCACGATCCCCCTCCTCCTCAGGCCTCCCGCACCGCTCTTCACCTCCCATCTAATCATCACGAGAGAAGGCGGTGCGTGTATTGTTCACAATACCGCAACCCACCACAGCGCCATAACGTTGTATGGTTCTGTAAGGAGTGCCCAGGAATGCCACCACTGTGTTTGACGGGGAAGGAGGATGGCACAGATTGCTTTAGGCTATGGCACCATCGTTATCTGTAACATACTTTATCATTATAGTTACATTAGTCATCTCTATTCACCCTTCTTTCTTTCACTTACTCTTTATATATTTTCATTTTTTGTGTTTACATCTTTTGTGTACTTTGTGTCCTTTATGTCATGGATGCACGTGAATACGTGCATGCATGTGTGCTGTGACTTGTTTGATGTCATGTCTGTATGAATGCGTGCCAGATCATGCTTCATGCAGGCATGTGTTTGTCAGTATATGTGCTGGTTTGTGCTATGTTTGTCTTCGTTTAGTTGGGCAAAATCAGTCGACCTCCACGTGGTGCCCGATGGTAACAGCATTTATTTGCTGGCAAACAGGCTGATACTTTGCTCATACTATGCATTGGTAACTATACTCACCAGTTACTTAGCCAGAGGGACTTGCTTTCAGCCTTCTGCAAAACACAAGTTCAAAGGTCAAGTTCTAATAAAAGCACCTTCTTGCCTATTGACACACCAAGCTTCACAATAGCTTCAAAGATATAGTTGAGACTTGCAGTACGTTCTTCTAAATACGTATGTACAACTACAGAGTAATCTTACGCTTTCATGAACATTACTTGTAGTATTACATACGTACCTCGATAGGATGACAGTTGGAGGGTTCCTCCCGAACGTTGGTAGAATTATTACACAGCAAGGGAGGGATTGCTGTCATCCAAACAGTTAGCTGGTCATCGTAAACTGCTGGAGTGCGCGAAGAACTTTCACCGGCCTTTGCGTAATGCTACCGTCACGTACGTTTCAAACCGGAAGTAATTTTCACGTAACGCGCAATGCGCAACGACGCGCGATTGCCTACGTAATTGGGCCCCAATGAGTTAACCTACTCAGTAGGTGTGATATATTTGTCTTGGTTTAACCTCCCCAGAATGGAACGGTACAAGCTAAACAACATTTCACTTGTAGGAATTATACCTGGTCCCCGAGAACCAGAATTAACCCTGAATGCATACATTGATCAATTGGTTAGTGCAGTTTTGGGAAGGGGTGGAACTTCATATCAATGTGGGATCGTGTACTACACAACGGAAGATGGTGAGATTGTCATGTGATCTTCCAGCAGGAAGAAAACTATGTGGATTTCTTAGTCACAATGCAAGGTTAGGCTGTTCAAAGTGCAAGAAAGAGTTTCAGGTTTTGGTAGTAGGGATTTTTCTGGCTTTGATAGAGGAAAGTGGACACAAATGCAGCACATCGTAAAGATTCAGAGTCATTACTATGTACCTCAAAGTCCCAATTACGCAAGAGAGAAAGTGAGCTTGGGTATCGTTATTCTTACCTTATAAAACTGCCATATTTCGATGCTCCTACCATGTTAGTCATTGACCCAATGCACAACCTCTTTTTATGTTTAGCTAAGCATTTCATCAAGAAAGTTTTTATTGACAAACAAATATTAAATGATTTTCAACTAATTCAGTACCGTGTGGATTCAATGACTGTTCCGTCCGATATTGGAAGAATTCCACACAAAATCCAATCTTCATTTTCTTCGTTTACTACTGATCTATTCAAGAATTGAGTTGTTCACTACTCTGTAATTGCACTGCAAACAGATGATATCGAGTGTTGGCGGCATTTCGTGCTAGCATGTAGAATTCTCTGTCAACCGAATATTAGTTTAGAAAGGTTAACTGTTGCTGATATACTACTACTGCGGTTTTGTCAGAGATTTAAGAGGCAATATTGGTAAGGATACAATTACACCTAATATGCATATGGCTTGTCACTTGTGTGAGTATGTTCGTGATTATGGACCTCAACCATTTTTGGCTCTTTGCTTTTGAGAGATTCAATGGCATTCTGGGACAGTTGCCTAATAACAATCGATCAATTGAAGTTCAGATGATGAAA
>CBDCJC010000011.1:0-11643 GCA_965217715.1 Candidatus Poribacteria bacterium
CGTGATTGATGAATCTCACAACTTCCGAAACCGTCCTACTAACAAATACGGTGAAGACGGCAACCTCATCCGCAAAAGCCGCTATAACAAACTACTGGAAGACATTATCCAGAGCGGTTGTAAAACGCAAGTCCTCATGCTCTCTGCCACGCCGGTGAACAATCGCCTCACCGACCTGGAAAATCAGATCCGTCTAATCACAGAAGACAGAGACGATGCTTTTCAACAGACAGGTATTCCAAGTATCGGAGGAACGCTTAATACCGCACAAGGCAGGTTTGAAAAATGGACAGATAAAACCGAAGGACTCCGCAATCCATCCAACCGTCAGGATAGTCTCTCGGAAAGCCTGAACGCTGACTTTTTTACGCTATTAGACAGGCTTACAATCGCACGTTCGCGAACACATATTGAAAACTTCTATCGTGATACAATTGACCAAATTGGCGGGTTCCCGGACCGAGACGATCCTCAGTCTATCTTCCCTGAAATTGACCTTCAAGGAAACTTTCCCACCTACCAAACGATTAGCACTCAAATTGATGGCTACAAACTCGCGCGCTTTATTCCGTCAAATTATATTCGTCCTGAGTGCCTACATCATTATGTCGAAGGGCTGCTCCGCCAACGCGAGTTTAACCTTATCGGTATGATGAAGGTGAACTTCCTCAAACGGCTTGAAAGCAGTGTCTATTCTTTCGCAACCACATTGGAACGCACCGTTAATGAAATTACAAAACTTGAATCCAAAATCGAAGACTTTTTAAATGGGGAAGCTGAAAAAGAAGCCGGTTTCGATCCATTGGCTGAAGCAGAAGAAGAATATGGTGATGATGAAGATCATGAACTACAGGCTGGCGTAGAGGCAGGAAAAAACCAGTTCTATCCATTTGAACACCTTGATCTTGATGTATGGTTGACGGATTTGCGGAACGATAAAACGCAACTGGAAAAGATTCATAAAAACGCTAACAACATCACAGCCGACCGAGATGCAAAATTGGAACAACTCAAGCAGCTCATTTCGGAGAAGGTTCAGAATCCCACAACGAACAAGGACGAAAAAGAGAATCGTAAAATCCTTGTCTTTACCGCATTTGCCGATACCGCCAACTACCTCTACGAACACCTACGCGATTGGGCAACTGACACGCTTAATATTAAGTGTGCTGTTGTAACGGGAAGTGCAAATAGGACAACCTTCGGCAGAGGTGATTTTAATGAGATTTTGACCAACTTCTCACCAATCGCTAAAGAAAGAACCGCTGTTGTCGCGCCAGGTCTTCACGCCTCAGTGGAGCAAAATGATATAGAAGAGGATACACCAGAGATTGACCTCCTCATCGCTACTGATTGTATTTCCGAAGGACAAAACCTACAGGATTGCGATTATCTCATCAATTACGATATCCACTGGAACCCTGTCCGTATTATCCAGCGCTTTGGACGGATTGACCGGATCGGCAGCAAGAACAGGACGATCTACCTCGTCAACTTCTGGCCCACACCTGAACTCGACGAATACATAAACTTGAAACCTCGCGTTGAGGCACGAATGGCACTTGTCAATCTCACTGCGACAGGTGATGATGACCTGCTCTCGTTGGAAAACAGAGATGATAGTTTGGAACAGGTATGGACACACCGCGACGAACAACTCCGCCGCATGCAAACTGAAATCCTTGATTTTGAAGACATTGAGGAACAGTTGAATCTCAACCAATTCACGCTTGACGATTTCCGCGCGCAACTGCTTAACTATCTGCGGGGCAAAGAAACTGAACTCAAGAACGCATCCCTCGGCTTATACGCCATCACCGCACCGCTCACACACGACGGAGTTCCCGTGAATATCAAGCCAGGGGTTATCTTCTGTTTAAGGCAGACCGGTGACGCGAAAGACGATGGAGAAGGTGAAAAACTCAACCCGATTCATCCTTACTACCTTGTGCATATCAGTGATGAAGGCGAAGTCTCAATCGGCTTTACCAACCCGAAACGGATATTAGAACGTCTCAGCGCGCTCTGTGTTGAAAAGGCAAACCCAGATTCAGGTCTATGTGATTGGTTCAATGACGAAACTGATAACGGCAGCGATATGACGATCTATGAGATGCTACTTGATACCGCGCTAAGTTCAATTCGTGCTGAGTACAATCGGAAGGTCAACGATCAACTTGACGCGAGTGCTGATGCGCTGCTCCCGATTGCCGACAACCAGATTACAGAAAAAACCGAATTTGAACTGGTTACGTGGCTCGTGATTGGTCGTGAAAGTGAAAGGTAAAACTATATGAATTCAGAGATAACAATTAAGCAGAACATTGAAAATAACCTAAAGAACTTCGATAAACGACCGCTAAGAGAAGCCGCTACAAAACTCCTAAACACCCTCGGTTACTACAGTAAGCGAGTCGGAAATGATGAAATTGACAACGAGAGGTTTGACCGTATCTTTGAATCCGCTATCAACACTGCCAATCCATCCGATAAACTCCGCATTGATGAGTGGCAATCCTTTTTCCAGATCATGCAAGTAGCGGATGAGGAGATTAACCAACAGATAGCCCCAGAGCAGGGCTCGTTGTTTGAGAGTGCCCAAATAGACAATATGCTCAGGACCTCTTATATGTTCGTCACGGTTCAACTTACTAAAAACACCTACACGCGCACACAACTTGCTGACATCACCCGTTTTATCAACAAAGAATTTGAAAAATCGATCATGGTTATATTCCGATACGGTGCTGTTCTCTCCTTCGCCATAATCAACCGTAGACCTAACCTCCGTAACACTACAAAACAGGTTTTGGAAAAGGTGACGCTTATCAAGGATATTAACCTTGATTCTCCAAAACGCTCGCATATAGACATTGTATCGGAACTCCATCTCCGCCGACTCATTGAAAATGAAGGTGTGCGTAATTTCGATACCCTTCATAAGGCGTGGGAAAGTATTCTCAATACTGAACCCCTCAACCGAAAATTTTATAGTGAGCTCTACAAGTGGTATCAATGGGCAGTTGCGGAATGCGATTTTCCGGATGAAGCAAATGATATGCAGGTTATCCGGATGATAACACGCCTCCTTTTCATTTGGTTTCTGAAAGAAAAGGATCTGGTACCTGAGGATATTTTTGAGATAGAAAATGCAGAAGCATCACTAAAAAACTTCTCGTTGGATACATCTAATTATTATCAGTCCATGCTGCAAAATTTGTTCTTTGCAACGCTCAATACACCGATAAAAGAGCGTGTGTTTAGTACACGCGATCCGCGTAACCATCGCGACGCGAGCAAATATCGCTACGATGATCTCCTACAAGATCCGAATGGGTTTTTGGAGCACCTTAAGCAGGTTCCTTTTGTCAACGGAGGTTTGTTTGATTGTCTTGATACGTTTGAGGCAACCGGCGACGGAGGTGTCCGCGTTGATTGTTTTACAGATAACAAAAACGACAGACAAAAATTAAAAGTCCCTACAAAACTCTTTTTCGATGAAAACGACGGTATTTTTCCTCTCTTTTCTCACTATAAGTTCACTGTTGAGGAAAACACGCCTGTTGAGCAGGAGGTCGCGTTAGACCCCGAACTCCTCGGACAAGTTTTTGAAAATCTACTTGGTGCGTATAACCCCGAAACGCGATCCACTGCCCGTAGAGCCACCGGTTCCTACTACACTCCACGCCAGATTGTTGAATATATGGTAGACGAAGCACTCATCGCATATTTTCTGCAGAAGATTGACCCCTATGACCATGACAAGAAGGACTTAGAAGATCGACTTCGTGATGACCTTCTCGCCTATAATCAGCAGGGGGAGATTGAAAAATCCGATGACCACCTTATTCATCAAGATGAAATCCAACCAATGATTGAAGCGATAAACGACCTCAAAATCATTGATCCGGCTGTCGGGACCGGTGCATTTCCGATGGGAACTCTCAATAAACTCGTGCTAATTCTCCGAAAACTGGATCCGCAAAATGAACACTGGAAACAGCAACAACTTGCGCACGCTGAAAAGATTGACGATCCAGAAAGCAAGGAAAGTGCTCAAAAGGCAATTGAGGAGGTATTCTCCGAAGCGAACCGCTATAACGATTATGGTAGAAAACTTTACCTCATCCAGAAATGCATTTACGGCGTGGACATCCAACCGATTGCCATCACGATCGCCAAACTGCGCTTTTTTATCTCATTGATTATTGAACAAGGAACAAAGGACAATCAGGAGGTAAACTACGGGATCCGCCCACTCCCCAATTTAGAAACTAAGTTTGTCGCCGCCAATACACTTATCGGATTGAAAGAACTAAACGAGTCCGAATTTCAACTATTCCTTGAAAACGAAGATATCCAACTGGTTCGGCAAAAGATCGCGGGACTTCGGAGCAAACACTTTAGTGCAAATACTCGCCAAATCAAGTTGGGTTATATGAAGCAAGAGAAAGAATGTCGAGAGCAATTGGCAAAAGTCTTGGCAGCAAAACACGCGGAATGGCGCGAGCATATACAAAATAGGATAGAACAACAGGTAGATAATGCCCAGCTATCACAAGAACAAGCACGGGAGGAACTGCGGGAAGAGCTACAGAGAGAATATGCTGCTCACGAGGCAATCCTCGCAGCGGGCATTGCGGAGGCAAACCGAATTGCACACTGGGACGCGTATGACCAGAACGCCGTCGCCGATTTCTTTGATGCTGAATGGATGTTCGGCGTAAAGGATGGGTTTGACATCGCCATCGGCAATCCTCCCTATATTCGTCATGAGAGGATTCGCCATCTTAGACCTTCGTTGCAGATTCAGTTTGAGAACTTCTTCACCAACACTGCAGACATTAGTGTCTATTTCTACAAACGCGCTGTGGAACTTCTTCGCAGTGGAGGATTCTTAACCTATATCTGTACCAACAAATTTATGCGAAGTGGCTACGGTAGGAACCTCCGACAATTTTTAACAACAGATATGTCGCTTCAGATACTATTGGATTTCGGAAGTGTTTCTGTCTTTGATGCAGCTGTAGACACCTGCATTGTTCTTGTTGAAAAATGTTTGCCTACTTCAAATCACACAGTTCGTGCTGTAACACTCAGAGGAACGTCAGACGATTTTAACGTTCGTGTGGCTTTTCACGATCAGGCATTTCCGATACAGACCGCACAGTTATCTTCGGAAGAGTGGACAATCGCACCACCAGATACGTTCGCGTTGGTAGAAAGGCTGAAGAGCACGGGAAATACTTTAAGTGAATGTGTTACTGACAGACTGTATAGAGGCATAATAACCGGATGCAACGACGCATTCGTGATAGATGCGAACACTCGTGATTGGCTAATTGATGCCGATGCTGGAAGTGATGAACTCATAAAACCTTTATTTCGTGGAAGAGACATTTCAAAATGGAAAACGGATTCAACGGATCTCTATATTATTGAAATAGCGAGCAGTGCAAACAGAGAGTGGCCCTGGTCAGATGCAAATGATGAACAGGAAGCAAAACAAATTTTTGTAGAATACTATCCGGCTATCTTTGAGCATCTAAATGGTTATCAAGAACAGCTGATTCCCCGCGACGACCAAGGTATATTTTATTGGGAACTTCGTTCGTGTGCTTATTATGCTGAGTTTGACCAACCGAAGATTGTTTACCCGGATATTAGTTCATCTATGCGTGCGTGCTACGACACCACAAAGACATTATGTTTACAAACTACTTACATTTTGCCCACTGACGATTTCTCTTTACTTGCAATTTTGAACAGTAGGCTTTTTGATTGGTATGCGAAATACAGATTTCAGAACCTTAACGATCCTTGGGCAGGTGGTGCACTACGTTTCATTGCTCAATACATGCGACATGTTCCAATAGCAGATCGGACATCAAGACAAAAAGTAGAACTATCACGATTGGTTGAACAAATTTTGGCAGATCCTGAGAGTGATGAAGTGCCTGCGCTTGAGAAGGAAATTGATGCGTTGGTATATCAGTTGTATGCGTTATCAGCAGATGAAATTGCGTTAATTGAGCAGACCTATCGGGATGCCGGAATGGAGGTGTAATATGAAGATAAAATCGATTAAACTCAAAGATTTCAAACGCTTCACAGATTTAACCATTGAAGGGTTACCTGAAACGGCACAACTTGTGGTGATGATAGGTCCGAACGGATGTGGTAAGTCGTCGGTGTTTGATGCTCTGAAATTGAAAGTCTATTTAGGTGATGCTATGCGCGAAGACAAGATATTAGATAACTATTACCGGATCATGGAGTACTATTTCAAGTCTAATCAGCACGAATATAGTCGTTCTTACTACAAGAATGTCCATCGAGCACCTACTGATCTGAAGGTAGGTCGTTATCCATCAAGAGAAAATATTGTAGTCTTATTTAGTCCTGTCTGGAATTGCGTAAATGTAGAGTTCCATGGAAAAGAATTGCACCGACAGTATGAATGGGACAAAAGTATGCATGTGCGTTCCGCCTATAGGAACTATTCAGCACCTCATTCGCCTGTCGTTAGCAGAGACGATCCTCTGAAAGAAGATCAACTTGTTAGCCTCATGGAGAACGATGAGGCAGTGGCATCAAATTACTGGTATTTGGCTTCTCAGTGGTTAGAGCGTAGTTCGGAGATTGAACAGACCGGACAAGATTTAGCCACTCTTCAAGACGAAATGCTTGGTGAATTCCGGGACGCAATCGGAAGGCTCTTCACCGAACCGCCATTAGTTTTGAAGAACCTTGGGCATCCTGCAGATGGTGATCTTTTCCAATTTGACAAAGGAACAAGCGAGAGGTTTTCATTTCAGAATTTGGCAAGCGGTGAAAAAGCTGCGTTAGATCTGTTATTGGATGCCATCGTCACGAAGGCTGAGTACGATGAGACCATAATCTGTATTGACGAACCGGAAGCCCACATCCACACGAAACTTCAAGGGAAACTTCTTGAGGAACTCTATAACCTTATTTCTCCTAAATCCCAACTTTGGATTGCCACGCATTCCATTGGCATGGTGCGCAAAGCACAAGACCTATATCGAGAGCACCCAGAATCTGTTGTTTTCCTTGATTTTGACCGTAACTTTGACGAAGAGGGAACAATCAAACCTACTGAGCCTAACCCAAATTTTTGGGCGCAAACCTATGATGTTGCTCTTGGTGATCTCGCCAAATTAGTGGGGCCCCAGCGAATTGCCCTCTGCGAAGGTAAAATCGAAGATGCAGACAAAGGCTTTGATGCTGCATGCTATAATCAAATTTTTGGGGTGCGTCACCCCGAAACACTTTTTATTTCTATTGGAGCAGCGAGTGATATAAAAGTAGCAGATAAAAAACGAATTCCTCTCATCAAGGCAATCGCAGGAGGCATACAAACCATTAGAATCAGGGATAAAGACATTTTGAAACCTGCACAAATAAAGAAAGGTCTTCAAAAAGGCATCCGGACTCTGACCCGCCGAGAAATTGAGAATTATCTGTTAGCTGATGAGGTACTGATTAAGTTGTGTCAAGATAAAGATAAATCTAATAAGACTGATGAATTACTTGCGGCAAAGCATAATCTGAAAAAGAAAGTCCTCAAAAGCAATAGTGAAGAAGATAAACCGGACGATAAGCTGAAATGTATTGCCGCAGATTTCTACAAACGCGCTAAAGATATTTTGGGCCTGCAAAGTGAGTATACAGGCAAAGAGCCTGAAAGGGATTTCATGAAATGCGAACTTGCCCCGCTCATTCAACCGGGTATGGCTCTTTACGCGGAACTACACAAAGTTATCTTCGGTGAGTGATTCATTGACTGATCTGTATTGATTTTCCTGCGAACTCTTGTTTTTGAGAGGTGAAATCCGTGCGAATTCCATTCAGTCTATATGATTTTTTGGGGTATGCAGTACCTGGGCTGATCGTAATAGTAATATTGGCGATACTTATAAATCCCGCATTATTGACAGATCTACCCGATCAATTGAAAGATAAGAACAGCGAATTAGCGCAATTTCTGCGTCCTAGTAGTGTGTCAAGTTTAGTTTGATAGTTAACCTGAAAAATGGTATCCTTAGACTCAAGAAAATACATCCTATAACTTGGAGTCTATTATGCCAGCGAAACGATATCCAGTCATCCTTGATTGTTGTCAACGCGATTATCTCATTGATCTCATCTCTTCTGGCAGAGAATCGGCGCGAAAGCTCACGCGTGCCAGGATCTTACTGAAAGCTGACGCAGGCGAGTTTGGCTCTGCCTACTCTGATGAAGAGATAAAAGAAGCCGTTGAAGTCTCAATACCTACTATTGAGAGAGTCCGTAAAGTCTTTGCGCTTGAAGGGCTCAGGGCTGCCTTGGAGCCGAAAAAGCGTTCTGATGCCTCAAGACCGCGAAAGTTTGATGGGGAGAAAGAAGCCCATCTGATCGCTTTGGCTTGTTCAGCCCCGCCAGAGGGACACTGTAGATGGACGCTTCGTCTGTTAGCCGAGACCCTCGTAGAGTTAGAACATTTTTCAAGTATTTCTCACGAAGCCATCCGACAGGTTCTAAAAAAAACGAACTCAAACCGTGGCTGAAGCAGCAGTGGTGTCTTCCGCCAAAAGCCTCAGCGGCGTTCGTTGCTGCGATGGAAGACGTCTTAGACCTTTACCATCGTCCTCAAGCCCCGACAACTCCCGTCCTCTGCGTTGACGAGACGAGTAAGCAACACATCAAAGAGATCCGTGACCCTTTACGGGTTGTTCAAGGCACACCGAGTCGCTATGACGCTGAATACCAACGCAATGGCGTCAGCAATCTGTTTATGATTTTCGCACCCCTTGACGGGTTTCGACACGTTGAAGTCACTGACAAACGCACGAGCATTGATTTCGCACACATCTGTCGCGACTTGGTGGATGTACATTTCCCAGAGGCAGAAAAGATCCTGCTGGTTTGCGACAATCTTAATACACATAAACCCGCTTCGGTGTATAAGGCATTTGATCCCAATGAAGCCAGACGGATCGCTGAAAAGTTGGAGTTTCACTATACGCCGAAGCATGGGAGTTGGTTAAATATGGCGGAGATTGAATTTTCCGTGCTTAGTCGGAAACCATGTCTTTCAAGACGTATCCCGGACCAAGAAACCCTCAAACGCGAGGTCCAAGCGTGGCAAAACCGAAGAAATCAGCAACGTGCCACTATCCAATGGCAGTTTACTACCCAAGAGGCACGTATCAAACTCAAAAAACTATACCCAACAGTTTAGGCTTGACAGACTACTAGCGTGATATTGGGTATTCTGTACGTCCTTTTTTCTTATCTCGTAGGCCTCGCCAGTCATGCCTTGACACATTGGTTGTTTGGATTCTTTTCAACAATGTGGGCACCACTTAAAAGGTATTATGCTGATAGTGGGATTTTTGAGCAGGCGTTATTTGATCCTAAATGTCGGATTTATCCCGAAGATTTTGAACAATATACAGAGCAGTTTATAGACAAACTGAAGTGCAAGTTTAGAGATGTTTTTAAGATTGACATTTGTGAAATTGAGAAAACAAACGAGGATAATCCAGTCGCGTATACAGAAATTTTTAATCTTTGTCGGACTGTTGTACTGAGGCATAGCGAGGCTTCCGCCGGCCGGACTTCTGCCCTACTAGCTCTATACAATTCTACGAGACTATTGGGGAGTATCCTGTTTCTTGCGTCTGTTACTTTTTGGTTGAAAATTGTTTTCTCTGAAAATTGGCTTCAAGGTATATGGATTTTGTTTATAGTTTGTCTTTCCCTTCTTATATCCGTTTGTATAATAGGGTGTACAACCTGTCTTAGCCGATCATTTTTTTTCTGGCTCACTTATTGGATTATTTTTTCCATTCTCGGTTTAATGGCCTTGTTGAAAGATGGATGTACCCCTTTATTTATATCTTATTGTATCAGTGTGCTCTTGTGTCCTATATTCTTGCACCTTTATCATGTCCTCTTTAGGTATTATCGTAACACCATCCTTTACGGGTTTTATGAGTATGCCGTAACCCGCAAAAAATCAGGAGAATCCGAAAATAGCGAAAATTAACTTGAATTACTTAACATAAAGCAGTATAATTAAAGGTATGATAGAATTTTCTATGAAATGCGAGATCCAATTCACGGCTTTACCAAATTTTCTCAAAAATGGATGATGGGGGATCACAATCATGTTAGGAGAACGACTGAGAAGATTTAGAGTTGCCCGTAGTATGTCCCTCGGGGACTTGGAGGCTGCGATTGATGGAGCAGTTAAGAGCCAAACGCTGTCAAAGTATGAACACGGAAAACTGCAACCGACGGCAACAACGCTCAATCAAATTGCTTCTGCACTTGGGGTTAAGTCCTCCCAATTGTGGAGCGAACCTCCCTGTCATGTTGAATGGATTGCCTTCCGGAAGCGCACTCGTTTGGGTAAAAGAGAACAAGAACGGATACAGAGTTTTGTAGCGGAAGAATTTGAGAAACGGGTTCAGTTGCAAGAGAAAATTTGTGAAGGAAACACCTTTAAGTTCCCTGTGCTTGAGGCTACTGCGCGCAATCTGGATGATGCCGAAGAAACTGCGGTTTCGCTTCGCGACACCTTGAACTTGGGCATAGATCCTATTGCAAACCTTATAGATGTGCTTGAAGATCATTACATCCATATCATTGAGGTAGATGCAGATGAAGCCTTTGATGGTATTTCTGCCTTAGCACGAGATAACGATGACAAGCCACTCGCAGCAGCAATTGCAACACGCAGTGGTGTGCCGGGAGACCGGCAGCGATTGAACATTGCCCATGAGTTCGGGCATCTCATCTTGAAATTATGTGCGGACGTTGATGAAGAAAAAGCCGCTTTTCGATTCGGTGCTGCTTTTCTCGCGCCTGCCGAACAGCTACGTCGTGACGTTGGCGAGAAACGAAGTAGCATTCAAATGATAGAACTTCTCTACCTCAAGAGGCGTTATGGCATAAGTGTTCAGGCAATGCTATTTCGGTTGAGAGATTTAGGGATTATTACCAATGCTTACTACAAGAAATGGTGCATTAACATCAACAGAGCTGGTTGGAGAAAGCGTGAACCGATTGAGATACCACCTGAAAAGCCAGAACGATTTCGCCAACAAGTACATCGTGCGCTTTCCGAAGAATTAATAACCAAGACAGAAGCTGAACAATTTCTTGATCATGCGGCAAAACCACCGGCTAACCTATCACTTAGCGAGCGCCGTCAGTTCTTAGAACTGCCAAAAGAAGAAAGAGAGCGCATCTTAAGCGAACAAGCGGAAGAGATGGCGGATTTCTATAAGCACGATACAGAGTGGCGGGAATGGGAAGGAGGCCCCATTGTCGAGTACGATATCCCCTAATCCGCGTCGGGGAGAAGTTTGGGATGTAGACTTCAACCCAGCAGTTGGCGCAGAAATTCAGAAAATCCGGCCTGCTGTAGTGGTGAGCATCAACGGCATTGGACGCCTGCCGATTAAGTTAGTCGTCCCAATTACAGATTGGAAAGCACAGTTTTCAGGCAGAATATGGCTTATTAATGTCAAGCCTACTAATATAAACGGCTTGACTAAGGAGTCAGCGGTGGATGTTTTACAAGTCAAGAGTTTAGATATGCAACGTTTTCTTACAAAGCGTGGCCAATTC
>CBDCJC010000012.1:0-3367 GCA_965217715.1 Candidatus Poribacteria bacterium
ATCTTCCGCGGTGATTTCACGGTCTGGTGCAAAAAGTGCAACGAGATCGTCATGATGCGCGACTGCCCGCACGACGGAGACGATTATTTCAATGTCTCTGGCACAAAGCAGCGCGAGATTCTCGCTGCAGGCGAACCGCTTCCACCGGAAATTGCACGTCCCGAAGTCGCGGAGATTTTGATGGAGTATTACCAAACTGAGGCGAATTAGTATAACACAGTGGAAGCCATCCAATACACCAAAAGCATCCCACGTTATCTCGCGATGCGCTACCTTGGAAAACGGTGGCGTGGTCTTTATACCTCTCCACTCTCTTGCACGCGTCTTGTTGATATGCCGGAACCACAACTGCCAACGCCTGAATGGGTCAAAGTCAAGACCCGACTCAGCGGTATCTGTGGCTCCGATTTGGCGACGATTACTGCGAAAGGGAGTCCCTATTTCTCGCCGTTCACGTCAACACCTTTTGTATTAGGACATGAAATCGTCGGCGACATTGCGGAGATCGGGGATGCTGTGGATGGCTTCCGAGTCGGCGCACGCGTGGTGATTGAACCCGCGCTTCCATGTCCGGTGAGAGGGATTTCGCCGCCGTGTTATCAGTGCCAAAACTCACGCTTCGCTAACTGTGAGAACATCACAAAAGGCGATATTTCTGAAGGCGTTCAGACAGGCTACTGTCGTGATACAGGTGGCGGGTGGAGCCAATACGTCCTCGCACACCACTCACAACTCCATCCCGTTCCTGACGATATTTCAGACGAAGCCGCTGTGCTACTCGAACCCTTCGCCTGTGCACTACACGGCGTTCTGAAAGCAGGAAGTTCGGTAGGAGGGATTTGTAATCCCGATTCTCCGCTCTGTGTGATCGGTGGCGGCACCATCGGATTGCTCACCGTCGCGGCACTGCGGACGCTCGGTTATCGAAACCGAATCATTATCTTCGCCAAATATCCACACCAGCAGCAATTGGCGCGTGAACTCGGTGCGGATGACGTGCTATCGCCGAATAGCGATCGATATGCAGCGTTCTCTAAACTAACAGGTGCAGAATCGCATCAACCGGAGTTAGGACAACAGGTATTAATCGGTGGTGTGGACGTTACCTTTGACTGCATTGGTTCCAGTGTCACAATAGACGACGCACTCCGTTTCACCCGCGCAGGTGGCGAAGTCATCTTAGTCGGTATGCCCAGAATACCCAAAAACGTTGACTGGACCTCAATCTGGTATAAGCAATTGCGTGTAACAGGTGCCTATACATACGGACTTGAAACCCATAACGACGAAGAGATTCATACCTTCACGCTCGGTATGCGTCTCCTTCAGAAGATGGAAACCCATTTGCGTCCGCTGGTGAGTACACTCTTTCCACTGAAAGACTACAAACGTGCTATCCAGACTGCCCTGAACACAGGCAAGACCGCCACGGTGAAAACTGTATTTGACTTGCGAATCTGAGCATATATATGTTTGAATTGATACAGTATTGAAGAACACGATACTTCAAAAAACTCAATTCAAAACAGGAGAAACAACCAGAAATATGGCTAACGAATTAATAATATTTACAGAGATTTTCCCAGTTCAATTAGAAGCACTTCCAAACTTGACTTTGTATCAACTAAAGGTTAGTGGATCTGCAAACTTAGACGAAACCGGAGGAAAAGCATGTTATCGTTTGCAAACCAAGTTCGGAGGGCATTGGAAATGGGATAAAGAAAAGAAATATATTATTACTGATTCCCTCCAAGACGAACCTGCTATAAGGCAAATCCTTCAGGAAATATGGGAGACCTCTGATGAAGAAAATGTCCTTCGATCATTAGAGGGCATAGAAGTCATCCCTAATGATATAGCTTCAACTCAAGGAGTTGCTAACTTTGTAGCCCGCTCTTTGCAAGATGACTATTCGCAAGCAATTGACAATACCCTAGACAAACATACACGAGAAGAGGAAATATATTACATAAAACTTAAGTGTCGATTACGCGGCTGGGCGGTTGATAACCATCCGGCAGTATCCGTTTCCATCGCTTCGGAACTAAAGTACAAAGGGGATTTGAAAACTTATCTTGCAACTTGTAACAGTAATGACGAATTAAAAGGTTTGCACGTTATAGATACGACTAAACCTACTTTTGACACTTCAATGACAATTACAGAAATTGTTGGAGAACTAGGTGAGAACAATACACGATCCAGATTGTTAGCGTTTAAAACACCTCCTGAGATGAAACGTTTGATTGAACAAGCATCTGACGATGAATTAGTTGTTAAACTTGACGGTAAATACGACTATATCGTTAGTGCCTTACAGATTCAAATTCACAGTGCTGATTATCCCCGTTTCAAAATTAAAGAGAATTTGCAAATCCCGGTTTCAGAACGCGCAGAATATATTAAATCAGTGGCTTCAATAATCCAAAGCAGCGGTTTAGTTTCTCGGTCCTATTCAGCAAATACACACAAAGACTTGTTTCTCAATGGAAACGATATAGGCCATAATCCTAAATTGCAAATTGGTAACGGTAAAATTGTATCCGCAGACTCAATTTTACCTTCTCTCAAAGAATTCGGCTTATACAAATCCACAAACAATCAACAAATACGTATTGCCATCCTAAATATTTCGCCTCAAAAATCACTAGACACCCTTCGCAGGAATTTGAGAAATGAACTTAGTGAAGGGATGCAGTACAAGCTGACATTAGCGGTAGAAAAACAGATCCCTAATGCATCAAGAAGGGTGTTAGAAGATGCCATTGAAGAGATAGCCCAAAGAAATCCTGATATTATTTTAGGAATCATTCCGAGTCCTGATTATGACACGGGTGAGTGGACACCTTACGATAACTTTAAACATCTGACTTTAAAGAAAGATCTACAAAGTCAAGTTATTCAACCTCACAACGTCGATAACCGCTACATCATAGGGAATGTTGTTTTAGGAATACTCGCTAAAACGGGTAATCTGCCTTACGTTTTGGCAGCTCCAATCACCTATGCGGATTTAGTTGTCGGGCTGGATGTAGCTCGTCACAAAAAGCGTAACCTTCCAGGAACTATGAACTCCGCTGGAATGGCCAGAATCTACTTTTCAAATGGCGAACTCATGCGATATAATATACGGGAGGCGATGTTAGAAGGAGAAATTATTCCACCGCATATTTTACAAAATATATTTCCACAAACAGAGTTCGCGGGAAAGAAAATTCTTATTCACCGAGATGGTGATTTGCCAGACGCGGAAAAAATAGCATTGATGGAATGGGGAAATCAAATTGGTGCTACATTCTATTTTGTTGAAGTCATTAAAAGCGGAACTCCGCGCCTTTATGCAAGCCAAAATGGGAAAATTGTCAAA
>CBDCJC010000013.1:0-17657 GCA_965217715.1 Candidatus Poribacteria bacterium
TGTAGTGACGTTGCTACCGAAAACGCCGTGATTAGATATTCCATAGTAACGGTCATCCCACAGTATACGCATCTTAGTAACGTCTCTGTCCTCGATGATAGAGATGATTTCACCCTCACCGAATGTTTTGTGTTTAACTTTATCGGTTGGCTTGACACTATAGAGTCGTCTCTCCGTTCCTGCGTATACCTGAACTGTACCGTAGATTGTGTCCTCAACGGTTTCACTTAATTCAGGCAACATGACTTTGTGTGTAACGACTTGATGGATGCGTTGTCTATTGTCATGTCCGCAAGTAGGATTCTTAGCATGTTCGATTGCTATGTCAAGGCAGAAGAATGTCCGAGCGTATTCACCACAACCATAATGATCGCAATGAGTTTTCCAAAGCGTGGTCGTGAATTCGGGTTTATCCTTAAACTTGTCATAGTATTCTTTGTCCTGCAGTGCAATGTACCAAAGGAATTTCTCGTCTGACATGCTACTTGGATGCTGATTCGTTGGGTACTTGCCATCCATGTGAAATGTAACGAGTGCTTTAATATCTTCTGTTTCACCCGTAACAGCTTCATCAATGTTCTCGTTATAGGGTCTAACGGTAACAATATGATCTTGGACTGGCAGATTACACACATCAGACTTGCGAGGTTCGTCCATTTTAAGAAACATAGCGACCTCATCATAATCCTTATTCCAATGTGACTCGTAAATCCCTTCTTTCACTAAAAGCATAGTTATTCTCCCTTATCGCAGATTTGGGTCTAGGTTATTGCAAGTTTGCTAGCCAACTCGACGGTTATCGCCGTCTCATTGACATAAAGGGCTCGTTTAGTGTCAAGCCCAGGACGTTGTTACTACTTGATCTTTTTCAGAAAATCTTGGTATCTATACTCATTAAGCTGTGCATTTCGCTGTTCGGTTTCAATTCGCACAGCGTTATGCCAAGAGCTCTGACGATTCTTCCTTACCTTTTTCTTGCGTAGTCGTTTAGACTTGTTAGGTTTTCTCATACTGACCTCACTTTATCCACAACGGGGTTCGGGTCTTTCAAAGTAATCGGGATCATCTCGCACACAATCGTTTAGGTGTGACTTGTAAGACTCGTCATCCTCAAACGGCGTTGTATTGGTAACACGCTCTTTGTATGCAACAGGATCCTCCATAACTTCACTATACCACGATTGCTCTCTATCATTCAGTTCGTTATCAATAGCGTCCCTGAATGCTTGCAACTGTTCAGTTGACATTGTTTCAATATCACGAGGCAATCTCATTATATGCACGCTCCTCTTTGTAAAGTCTGAATGTCAACTCCTTTGTATACTTAGTGCCATCCAATCGTTTGAGTTCAACCGTAGCGGTGATAGTTGCCTCAAGACCTCTTGCGAGTGCATGTTCGAGTACATTGGCAATAGCCAAAGGAGTACCGTGATTTACTTGGTCTGTATAGTTGGTGATATACTCACGAATAGTCTCACCGCATTGATACATACCACCATCTGGATTGATGATATAAGTCATCGGCGGATTGTCATCGGTGCATTCCAACAAAAACATATTCAACCTCCTGTGATTGAAAAGGGGCGTTTAACGTCCGCCCCACGACTTAGGTTTAATTTTTACCCATCGACCTTGCTACTTCAACAAGTAGTTTAAAGATGCCGATGAGGATCTTGACGATGGTTCCGATAATGACGACTACCCACATGGTGTCACCTCCTCGATTATGATTGTAATCGTGCTACCTTCTTTGAAGAATCCACCAAACGGCAGTGGATGCCACTGTTTATTAGCTAGTTGAAAACAACCTGAGAAGTATAATGAATCGGCATGTCGTTTGACAGATGCGTAGTTAGGTCGTTTTAGATCCCAACGTTGTTTCTCAACACGCTCGCCACTTTCGGAGTCTATCAACTTGATAGCAAAGGATTTCTCAAAGTATTTGATGTTGTCGATTGCTTTGTCGTCTAGCTCGGGTAACGTTACAGGCATAGGGTGTGAAGGGTGTCTCCATACTTGCCACACTTGCGGATGGACTGCACTTTGCGGGTTAAGCCCTCGTCGTTTTCTACTAACGAAACGGCTATCCCATGCATCCATAACATATCCGCCTTTGACTGCCATCAGATGTCGTGGTATTTCTACAACGCAATCACCGAATCGTTCGTATGTTTCAGTGATTGTGAGTTCATCGGCTTGTGTTACCCCCATATTCTCAAAACCGATACTACTGAATATGTAGTGCCAAGCATTCTCGTTGACACCGTTTCTTGCGCTCCGTGCTGCTTTTGGATTGCGTGAGAATAACTTGTTTGCGGCTGCCATTGCATCGTAACATTCCCGATAACCACGCTCGCTCATGATAGCACAAGCACGGACAACACAATCGCCTGTTGTTCCTTTATATCCTGCGGCTTGTCTGCCACCATCGTCTCGAATAAACCCAACCATTTTCTCATTCATAGTGTATCTCCCTTTATCAGTATTAGCCAACTTACAGGTTATTGCCTGCTTGTTAGCATAGGGGGCGTTTAGCGTCCGCCCAACGACGGTTTAACTCAACAGTGGGTCAACACAATTTCACGTACGGCATCGATTTGATCGTCAACCATAGCCATACTTTCGTAATCGACGTTAGCGTATGCCAATACTGCTGCCACCCACTCTTCATCGTATTGTGCAAGGAAATCTTCGAGTGCATCCTCACTGAGTCCAGATAGGACTTCAACCAAAGTGGATGCTTGTATCATATCTTTCATTGTGTAACCTCCTTTATCCTGCTAATTGAAAACAGATGGAAATCATACCGTTCTCAATGACGGGTTCATCAGCTCCGACATAAACAAGATTGAATGCACGGATTAACCGGTGCATGATATAACTTCCAAACGCCATCTCTTCTGTTACTTGCGGATGGTGTTTGAACTTTCTAGATCTTGCCGTTACGGTGTAGTATGCGGTCTCTTTGTCAAAGTCCACATCAACACCTTTGATGTCATCATTCAAGCACGGTTCGATATCGATGAATCGCTTCTTTAGTCCTGCCATGTGTATCTCCCTTTGTAGATTAGATTAGCCAACTTGTGGGTTTAGCCCGCTTGTTAGCATAAGGGGCGTTTAATGTCCGCCCTCAAGACATGCTATTATTTAATCTCAACGCTACCATAATCGCTACGGATTTGCTCCATTGAGTACTCGTTGCTGCTCTTAAACCATGCTCTACCACTGCCAGGCGGCCGCCAATACCACTGTTTCTTATTATTCGCCCACCGACAACCGATGCGCTTCAAGTTATCTTTGTGCGGTTTGGTGTCGCCGCTTATCCATAGCCAACTGCCACAGAGTTCAATCTTGACATCGGCATCCGTTGGGATCGCTTGGTTTAACTGCTCAAGAGATTCTTCGATTGTTGTTGCTTTCTCGTCGCTCATGGTGTATCTCCCTTTGTGTTTCAGTATTAGCCAACTTGTGGGTTATTGCCCGCTTGTTGGCATAGGAAGGGCGTTTAGTGTCCGCCCTCAAGACATGCTACTTATTCAAGTGGTGTTAAGATTGCGGCGTATCTATCATGTCCCATGTAATCATCTTCGTATGCTGTATAAATATACTTTAGGACACTACCAGGTTCATAGTCATCATTTTGCAACCATACGCTATACTGTTCGACTTGATGCGAAACTATGCTATAATCCTTGTATTGGGGATCACATGCTGCTTGGCTCCGCCCTTCTTGTGTAGCCATCAACTCGGCAGGTACGGCATTCCAATCGGTGTAATCATGCGCTAGCATTTTCTCAATATACCTACCCGCTTTTTCCTTTACCTTTTTGTGGCATGTGCTCTCTATATCTGTAGCATAGAGCTCATTGCCGTTGTTATACTCACGGTTCTTGTGATAACGCACATCAGGATCAGCCGTTATGATTACTAGTCTATACTTGACTCGTTCACTCATTGTAATGTCTCCCTTGTGTTGTATGTGATAGCCAACTTGCCGGTGTGCCCGACTTGTTTGGCATAGTGAGGGCATTTAGCGTCCGCCCTCAAGACATGCTACTTGTTACTCATCTACTTTAACCAACTCGTTATACAATATGTCAGCACGTTTCCGAATATCATGGATCTCGTCATACATATCGAAATGCAATTCCGACAGACTTTTATGTATGCTTTTGATATTATCCATAGTCTCATCGCTGGCTGTACACGTTCCATGTAAAGCACTGTTCAATACTCGCTTGGCATTATCAACAGCCGTGTGTGTTTCTTCTATCGCTTTCAGCTCAAATAATGACTCACGCAATCCTTTAATTTTGTCTATATCATTCATTGTAAATCTCCCTTGTGTTATGTGTGATAGCCACTTCAACGGGTTGTCCGTCTCAGTGGCATGATGAGGGCGTTTAGTGTCCGCCCTCAAGACATGCTACTTATTCACTTTCCGTTTCTGCCAATTCAGCAGCTTCTTCTGCGGTGATTTCCCGTAACACAACAATCTGTCCGGTTTCCGCATTATTCCGATAAATGCCTCCATACGGCATTTTGCTCCACTTGCCTTCATACGCCTCATACTCGCCGTTAATCTGTAACTTGGCGGCGTTGATATTCGCTGCATAGATAACATTACTACTATCAACATTCAGCTGCCCATCGGCTTGTGACTGAATCTCAACGGCAAATGCCTGCTTGTCGGTGTTGACTTGCCGTGCTGCTGTCTTAACGGTAAGTTCAACATCATCATCGACTTGTTGCAATGTCAGCTGCATGGTGTAGTCAACGGCGAATGCTGTCTTGTGCATCATTAGGATGGTTTCGTCGTCAATGGTAATGCTCTCGTTGCTCCACTTGGCATGTTCAAACGCATCACGGTAATCTTCATTCAAGATAGCCGTTGTTGACTTGCGTTGGAGACCGTGCTTGAGGTTGCTACCATGTGCAAAAACATCATTCTGAATGATTGTGGCTGACTCGGCATCGAAACGGGTTACTTTCAAGCGATAATTCATTGTAATTCTCCCTTTGTTGTTACAAGTTTGGTTGTGACCATCGTTTGTGGTCACTTGTGCCAACTTGACGGTTATTGCCGTCTTGTTTGGCATGATGAGGGCGTTTAGTGTCTGCCCTCAAGACATGCTAATTAGTGCCGCTTGTCACACCAAAATGGTAGGGTTATCATGGTTGACATGATGGTTCTATCGTTTAACTCTAAACTAATAACACGGCAAACACCGGTTCTTGAGAAGTTAGATGCCAATACATAAACTTTTGTAACATGTAATCTTAATTTCATTTTGTATCTCCCTTGTGTTATATGTGATAGCCAACTTGCCGGTGTGCCCGACTTGTCTGGCATAAGAGGGGCGTTTAACGTCTGCCCCACGACGCTGCTACTATTCCTTGTCAATGTTTTCAATGATAAACTTTATCAGATTTGCTCTGCCACTTGGCACGTCCTGCCACTTGCCACGATTGTTATAATGTATCAACGATGCCACCTCGTCAATGGCATCTGTTTTTAGCCGTGATAGAATTGCTATGTGTTTCTTGGCTAATTCCATTAGCAGATGTGCTGTGTACGTGTCGATGTTGATATATTTCATATTGTCTCTCCCTTTGGTATTTCAGTATTTGCCAACTTACGGGTTTAGCCCGCTTGTTAGCATAAGAGGGGCGTTTAACGTCCGCCCCACGACGCTGCTACTATTCACTTGCCTCTTCTTTACCCAATTCGTCAGCTTCTTCATCACTTGCCGGGCGTAGCACAAGTATTGAGTCGTTATCACTATGGTTGCGGTAGATACCGTTATCGAAAGGCATTGATGTATACTGACCATCAAAGCCCTCATAGTTGATTCTTAACTTGGCGGCGGTAACATTGGCTGCTTGCAGCGACTCTTGGTAATCTGCCGTCAACTCACCATCAACAACATTCTGTATCTCAACCACAAACCAGCATTTGTTACTGTTGACTTGCCTGACGGTGCTATGGAATGTAACTTCGGTGTCATCGTCCACTTGCCGTAATGTTAACTGGCTTGTGTGGTCAACATGAAAGACCGTCTTGTGCATCATGCTGATGGTCTTTTCACCAATGGTAATAGTCTCGTTGGTCCACTTGGCAGCGTCAAACGCCTCACGGTAATCTTCTACCAACACTTTATCAATAGCCTTACGTTGCAGTCCGTGTTTGTTATCACTTGGCACTTCAAACACATCGTCTTGGATAATACGGCTAAACTCAACATTGGATCCATCGTTGTCAGTGTAAGCTGCGAAATTGGTTACTTGAAGTCTGTACCTAAGCATGGTATTTCTCCCTTTGGTGTAACAGTTTGGTTGCGACCATCGTTTGTGGTCACTTGCGCCAACTTGCGGGTTATTGCCCACTTGTCTGGCATATTGACGGTAGAAACGGCTTTAGCGTATGCCGTGCCGTTTCTGCCGTCTTGTGTTATCTGGTAACAACTCATTTTGATGTTTGGCAATGTGCATAAAATCCTACGAATGTAGGTACTATAAATCCAAAGATAGCATGTGGGAATAAATGGTTTAACGGTGTATATCCAAATAGCAGTGTTATTAGTCCAACTATCGTTAAGTTTCCAATTGTACCAATTACTAGTCCTGCTATTATGTTATGATGTTTCCTAATCCAATTCTTCATAGTATCTCTCCCGTTTGGTAACAAGCTATTTGCGCCGTCATTTGCGACGCTATAGCCAACTTGACGGTTATTGCCGTTTCGTTGGCATATTGACGGTAGAAACGGCTTTAGCGTATGCCGTGCCGTTTCTACCGTCTATTGTTTATTCATTATCCGTATCTTCTACCACGCCGAGACTCTTCAAAACTATTATCGTCTGACCGTTATCAGCGTCCTTGTAAGAGCCACCGTTAAACGGCAGATTCTGCCAATTTCCGTTACCGTATGCTACATACTTGGCATCCTTGTTAATGGTGCCTCGTGCTACCCTCTCGTTGGCTGCCGTGAAAGCGTTGGTTTCTAACACTTCAGGATCATCGCTTGCGTTAATTGGTTTCGTTTGTTTCTCTATCACAAAACTCAATTTTTCGCCCGTCTGTTTCCTAGCCGCTTCAACAAACGTTACTTTAGCGTCCTCGTCCGCTGGTGTTATTATGAGTATCATAATATCGCCACTTTTCAAGAGGGCCGTCTTGGTATTAAATTCTTTGTTATTTACCCAAGACAACGGCTTAAAAACGCCTCTATATTTCGTCGTCAAAACCTTATCTTCTGCCTTGCGAGCGTTGGTATGTTTGCAAGAGCCGATACGGTAAATAGCGGTCTGTTCGGTCTTGGCAATTCCTGACTCGGCGTTGATACGGATCACGTTTAACTTCGCGTTCATTTTCTTAATTCTCCCTTTGGTGTAACAAGTTATAAAGCCGTGTCATTTGCACGGCTTATATTGCCAACTCAACGGTTATTGCCGTCTTGTTTGGCATATTGACGGTAGAAACGGCTTTAGCGTATGCCGTGCCGTTCTACCGTCTTATTTCAACGCTAAAATTCACCATTTAGGAAATCGGCTATGCCGTCTTGACTAAGTAGCATTTTCTGAAGTTTAGCCAATTCGTTATCAGTGGGGATGTCCGCCTCGTCGAGCATCGTTTCAATATCAATATCAACGTCGTGGTCGTCACCGTCTAGCGTATCATCTGTATACTCATCAATTCTCATTTTGTCTCTCCCGTTTGGTAAATTGTTATTTGCGCCGTCATTTGCGACGCTATAGCCACGTTTACGGTTATTGCCGTATCAGTGGCATAGGAAAAACGGCACAACTAAACAGATAAGCCGAGGCCTCTGTTTTTATATGTTGTGCCGTTTGTTTACCTAAACACTGGTATAGTCATGATACGGTGATAACCGTCATGTTATTCAAAGTGGGTTTGCACTTTATAACTATACTCTAGTGTTGGGAGATTTGGGAGATTGGGAGTTTCAAGTAATCCGTTATAACAAGATAGCCAACAATTTCACATAGCGTCCGAATCCTTTATTAACATTGCTATAGCGCAAGCCGTTAGGACATACTGCCAAACGGCTAAACATTTCACCCACTAGGGCATCCCTTTACTGTTGGAAGTTTCCATTATCACGGTCTATCTGATATACCCCGCTGTTATCTACTACTATCACGGCAGTTAATATATCATCTTTGTGTTTAGCCGTTGGTTTTGTCAAACCGTGCCACCATTGCCGATTATCTTCTGCTATCACGGTGTCATTGTTTGGCTATCTTGTTACTGGTAGGTGCTTAGTGGCGTGTTACTTTGCCAACCGTTCAACCTTAACCCCGTTGGGTTTGGTTTCCTATGTCCTTGTGTTATCCGCCGGACATCCTTAAATCGTCGCATTCTCTACCATGTTGATATTCAGTTTTTAGTTTGTTTTCCTTGTGCTGTCCTTTGTTGTGTTTTTGTCTCGTTTAACTTAACTTTCCTTGTTTTGTTGACGTTATACTAACATATGGAATATAGCGTTGTCAAGGAAATCGACATAAAAAAGTGAAATAAAATCAACATTGTTTTTCTAATAACGCCCGGACGTAGTGATAGCAAGGGTTGGGGCGTTATTCATTTTTTTTAATAATATATACTTTTTTTCTGTAGACAGATCCAAAATAGCAAAAATTAGCGTTTTCGGGTATCTGGTAACAACGGCATCCAGATAGCCAAAAGCCGTCAATTTCCCAATGAATATTTCCCGTTTCTGCTCTGCCGTATCTGCCAACGCATCCATCCCGTATTAAAAATCCCTTATATAGTATTTTGTGAGATAGCCGTTTCCTATGCCGTAAACGGCTATAGACGGCGTTTATAGCGTCCCTACCATGTCATATCACACCTCGTGCCGTTTGGGGCGTGTTTACGGCGTTTTGTGCCATCCCTTATCTGCCAACGGCTTATTCCAACGGTTATCAGATAGCGTCGTATTAAGCCGTAAACGGCGATAGACGGCGATAGACGGCTTTACCTATGCCGTTGGCTATCTTGCGCCGTGCCGTGCCGTCTATCGCCGTATTTCCCAACGCCCTCCATTTCGGTTTATCTGCCAACGTTTTCATGCCGTGCCATCCTTGTCTTGTGCCGTCATAATTTCTGACAACGGCATCCATTTTGGGCGGTCTTAATAGAAATCCTAGTAGCAGGGCCGGTGATAATGACGGTAACGTTTTCAGACTTGATCTCATAGGTGCTCGTCCGTCACAGTTATGGCAGTTAGGTATATTTTGGGATATGGCGAGTGCTCCGGAGATAACGTTATATTTTTTCAATGCTGATCCCGAATCTTTTGGTGCAGCTGGCGAGCAGCCGGCTCCGACATTTGATGACCGTTTAAAGTTGGTAGCGGAGTATGACATAGACTCGACTGTGAATCAGGGTTACGACACGCTGTTAGGTGACAACGGCGCAGAGAATTCGTATGCGTTAGTAATTGGTAATGCGATAGGAGTGTTCAATTCATCGGATAAGACAGGGTATGTATCAGCGGTAGTAAAGACGGCGGTAACGGCAGATTTAGCGGATAAATTGGGGTTAACGTTTATAGTAAAGAAGAGTTTATAAAATTATGGCGACAAGAACATCGGTACTCCTAAATTCAGGTCGTTTAGTATCTTTAGCATCGGGCGGTAGTAACGTAGAGTGGGTAGATGCTGTGCCTGATGTTTCTGCTGCAAGAGATGACACGTTCTATGTCCGTCGTAGCGACATAAGTTTCTGGTATCTCGGAGAGCGTGTGGTAGATGAGGTGGTTGCATCGATAACAGACATAGATTTAGTGTCAAGAACGGATTTGACATATTTAGACGAATTAGCTTCTGATCCTGACAACAACGCAGCAGTTTCTTATTACAATACAACAAATGGTGTATTCCGTCGAAAACCAGCTGGTGAGTTGGTCGGCTCGGTAACAACTGGTACTTTCACACTATTTGCGACAGGTACGTATATAGGTGCATTTGCTACTGATCCTATGTTAACGCAGTTCACAGAGGAATTCTATTACAACACAACGGATCACCGATTCCGATTCCACACACCGATAGACACAGAATGGTTCAACGAGACATTTTTCAGGGCATTTGATGGCGTATTTATCCGTCATAACCAAGCACATACTACAGCACAGGTAATAGCGTGGCTTCAGATAAACCACATAGCTGGCGAGGACTACGCATACTACGATCAAGACGATGATGTTGTCTACGACGTAACGGCTTTCACGCCTGGCGTACCGTGGATAGACACAACGGTAGATGCGGTGGTAGGCGATGCATCTGCAATCTTTTTAGGTTCGGATATCAACACAGATGCGGAGCTTATAGCGTATTTCGTTGCCAACGGTTACGACTCTGACCTACGCCAATACTTTTACGATGGCACAGAGATAAGGGAGGCAACCGATTACGTTGCGGCTGTAGCAGAGCATACAGTTGACGAGATGCTGAGTATAGTTTTCGGTAGCGGTCTATCGGAATCGGATGTAGATGCGAGGATCCAAGCGTTGTTAGGCACCGATTTCAACAATGTTGCGTCCCAGGCAGCGTTAGATGCGTTAAGTACGACAAATGCGTTATCATTTGCTAGGGTAACGACAGTATTTGGCTCTTATTCTGTTGGCGATCGTTTAATTTACAACAGCACAGATTCTGCATGGCAGGTATTTATTTCAGCGTCTGATTTAGGGAGTGGTGCTGCCGAGTTGACAGAAGATCAGGCAACAGATCGCACTTCCGAAGCCTTTGGTTTATCGAGTGGTCAGCGTATGTTTCAGGCTATCGAGGCTAACGCAGACAGTTACCATTTCGGTGTAGACAGGATATATATAGACGGCACGTTACGGAATCTATCGAACCAGATAACGATTAACCTTGTAAGCGACGAGGAGTATGATGTACAGATAAGCCGTCACAGTGGCGAGGAAGCGTTACCAGAATTATTTTTGAATCGGTTAGCGACTGACACAGAGGTAAGGATAACGACGGATGACTACAGTGTAGTTTGGGAGGGTGCATTATTAGATGTCAGGGACGACGATGAAACGTCAGCGGTATTACGGATACTATTTGATCAAAGGGACGGCACATTTAGCAATAACGACGATGTAGAGGTAAGTTTCGGTTATGCACCAGCGTCGGTACGTAGTAATTCGTTAGAGCCATCCTATTTTTGGGTATTCCAGCGTTCGACGACGGAACCGACGGCATCTGCGGGTATTTACAATTCAGCTACGAATGTTTACACGCCTGCTGACGATTGGGAGTTTGAAGCGAGTACGGATGACAACATCCTATGGGGTATGCCAGTATCTATTGACAACGATGGCGATCCGTCGGTAGGCGATGTTGTCAGGCTGACTCACAATAACACTGAGCAAACGGACTCCTTCTGGATCTTCCGTGAGGTTGCGGAGCGTCCTGATACTGCGCCGGGCAGTTATAGTTTAGCGACTGGAGTGTACACGCCTTCTTCAGGTTGGTCATTGAGATTCCCTATCCAAAACAGGACTCACCCAGTTTGGGGAATGGTTATTACTATATCCCCAACAGGTTCGATAGGCACGACTGGCAATCCGATCCAGTTGACACAACTATTTAGGAACGTAACGATTGATTCGGTAAACGACCAGTCCGAATTGGACAATGTTGACACTCGTAACCGAGTAGCGTATGCAAGGATAGCGACAACGTTTGACGTGTACCAACTGAATGATATTTGGGTTTATATTGACGGCAATGATGCTTGGGAGTTATTGTTCCGTGCTACGGGTGGTGGTGGTAGCAGTCTGCAAGGCACTTCGTTCTGGATATTTCGTGAGCAGGCTAATACTGAGCCTACAGTTGCGGCGGGTACTTATGTTGCGGCTACGAATGTTTATACTCCACCGTTAGGCTGGCAGAGGTTATTCCCTGCAAATCCATCACAAGTTGTATGGGGTGCGATTGTCCAGATTAGTGCAACGAGCGAGTCGATAGATGTAAACGATACTCCTGTCCAACTGACCCAACACAATTCGCTTCAGCCTTCTACATTCTGGATATTTCGAGCTGTTAATACTAGACCGACTACACTTGCTTCAGGTAGTTTTGATAGAACAACGGGTGAATTCACGCCTACGACTGGCTGGACTGTTACTTTTCCTACAGATAGCATCACTACTATTTGGGGTCGGGTTGTACGGATTTCTGCGAATGGAAATATAGGTACTGCTGGTTCTGCTGTTCAGTTTACGAACTTATTGGGTGCTGTGACTGTTACGGAAGTGGCTGACCAGGCTGCGCTGAACGCTATTGACACGGATAATCGACTGGCGTATGCGAAGGTCACTGCCTTGTTTGGTGAGTGGCAAGTCAATGATTTGCTTGTTTATACGAGTACATGGGAATTGTTAGTTAGGCTTGGTGCGGGTAGCAATTCGTTACAGCCCTCGTATTTTTGGGTATTCCAAGATTCGTCAGATGCACCGACAGCTGCTGCGGGTACTTACGATTCAGATACGAATACCTATACACCTGCTGGCGATTGGGAGCTTGGTGCGCATGGAAGTGCGTCTGATATATTATGGGGTATGCCAGTATCTATTGCGAGCGATGGCACTCCGTCTGTGGGTACGGTTGTCCAACTTACCCAACACAATGCACTCCAACCTTCGTCATTTTGGATATTTAGGGCTTCGTCCACTGATCCTGGAATTGCTTCAGGAAGTTATGACCGTGCAACGGGTATATTTACACCTGCCCCAAACTGGTCTCTTACTTTCCCTTCAACAAGTACAATTATTTGGGGTCGTGCAGTAAGGATTACTGATACGGGCGGTGTAAATACGCTAGGAAGTTCTATCCAGTTGACGCATCTGTTTGGTCGTGTTCGGATTACTGAGGTCGCTGATCAGGATGGGTTGGACGCTGTAAGTACGGTAGGCGAGGTAGCCTATGCGAGGGTGACAGGGGTATTTGGCAGCTGGCAAGTCAACGATATTCTGATCTACACCGATACTTGGGAACTTCTTATCAGGCTTGGTACAGGCAGCAATTCGTTACAGCCCTCATATTTTTGGTTGTTCCAGCGTTCTACGAGCGAGCCTGATACGGGAGTGGGGGCTTATGATACTGCTACGAATATCTATACTCCCGCTGGTGACTGGCTGTTTGAGGCAGAGTCGGCGGATCCTGCTGTAGTAACGAGTCCTGATGTTCTTTGGGGTTTACCTGTGAGCATTGCCGCTGACGGTACCCCGACTGTGGCTGAAGTTGTCCGTCTGACTCACCATGATGTTGCATATTCAAAGTCGTTCTGGATATTCCGTGCTGGCAATACCCGTCCTGGTTCTGCGTCGGGTGCTTATGATAGAGTGGCTGGTCGGTATAATTTACCTAGTGATTGGTCGTTGCGGTTCCCGTCTAATACATCTAATCGAACAATCCCAATTTGGGGTCAAGTTGTGGAGATTGATGATACGGGCTCACCGTCTGTAGTTGGTAATCCGGTTCAGTTGACAAATCTTGGTCGTGTTACGGTTACTGATGTCGATGACCAAGGTGGTTTGGATGCGATTGCAACTGCTGACCGTGTTACATTTGCTCGTATTACTACTGCCTTTGACCCGTATCAGTTGAGCGATCTATGGACTTATATTGCGGAAGAAGATGAGTGGCAGCTACTATTTCGCCCAACGGTGGCAACGGTTACAAAGGCTTCGGTATATGACCATACGAAAGAGATTATTGAGGCTGGCGACAATACTACAGTTATTGATGACGACACTGCTGAGACGGTTACGATTGCTACGGATCGGTATCATTTTGGTGTTCAGCGAATATATATGGGTGGTACTACACCAAGCTCTGCTGATAGTATAACGATTAACGTAGAGTCTGGCGATGTGTATGATTTGACGATTACCCGTCATACGGGTGCTGAGTCTTTACCTGAGAATTTCCTAAACCGATTGGGCGTAGGCGTTGAGATTCGGGTTGCGTTGTTGGACAATAGTGTTCTATGGGAAGGGGATATAGTTGAAGTCCACTCTATTGTTGGCGATAGGGTAGATTTGCGAGTAGACTTTGGAGACCGTGTAGGCACTTTTACTAATGATGATATTGTAATCGTGAGTTTCGGTTATGCGAGAGCTGATGTTCACAGATTCGATTATCTGACAGTCCACGACGCTGATGTAACTACGAATACCGACGGGGATAGTGATGAAATAGACCTAAATGTACCAGAGGTGTTAGTGTATGAAGAAGGTATAAGACTTGGTTTTTATATCCAAGAGTCTAACACAGTTGCGAATATAACGCTTCGTGTCAACAGTCTCGCTTATCTACAAGTACGGAAAGAGGACTTTACGCAGTTTGCAGTTGATGAATTTCTCGGTGGTCGGTTTGTTGTTATCCAGTATAATCCGATCCAGAACAACTGGATTAGCGATATTCCGCCAGCGTCTGGAGCACCGACGAGGACAGAAGTGTATGGTCATACCAGAGAAATTATTGAGGCTGGCGAGAACGCAATAGTCACTCAAGATGATGACGATGAGACAATTACGATTACGGCGGATTTGTATCCTATTAGTGTTGAGCGTCGGTATGCTGATGTGGTGCAGGCTACTTTAACCGATCAAATAAATCTTGCTGTAGAGTCTGATGATATTTATGATTTAACGATTAGTCGTGATGTGGGTGATGAAGCTTTACCTCATGATTTCCTAAATCGGTTGGAAACTGGTGTTCCGATTCGACTTGTTTTGTCAGATGGCAATTTGGTTGCGGATGGCAAACTAGTTGATGTTGTGAGTGTTGTTGTGAATCGGGTGATTTTACGAATAAGTTTTACTACTACTGTAGGTATAGATAGTTTATCGGATGACGATATTGTGGTAGTGAGCTTTGGGCATCCACGGGCAGATACTCGTTCTTTAGATTACATGACGATTCATAATGATCATGTATCTGTTAATTCTGACGATGGTTCTAATGAAATAGCATTGACAATATCACAAATAGGGTCTGAAGGCGAGGGACTTCGGTTTGGTTTCTTTATACCAGAAACGAGTACGGTTGATAATGTTAAGATCCAACTCAATAATTTACCAATGTTACCTACACTGAAATCTGATTCTACTGAGTTTTTATCGGGCGAGTGGGTGAGTGGAAGATTTGTTGTTGTGCAGTTTAATGGTACCGCTTGGATTACTGATATTGATCCAGTAGGCGCACGTCCGACAAGGGCAGAAGTTTATGAACATACAAAAGAGATTGTTGAAGCGGGTCTGAATACGACAGTTACTGAAGATGATACGGATCGGACACTAACGGTTGCAGCTGACAATCCGAGTGGCGTTATCTTTTTAGATGATGCTAAAGTTACACATACTTCTACAAATACCTTCCTGAATATCTTACCTACTATTGTCCCTACAGCGTATTACGATGGTTTGTCTTATAGGTTCACGGTAAAAGCGTCGAATATAGGGAACGATGAGGGGTCGCTGATTATATATGTTGGCGATATTACGACGACACTATTAGATCCACTTCCTGTCCGTTATGCAGACGGCTCAGCGTTTGCGAGAGGCGAATTTCCTGACGGTCGGACGATTACGATTACATTCGATTTAGTGAATAACGAATGGCGTAGCAATGTAACACCTGCTTTAACTTCCACAGAGTTACAGGATTCGGCGGATACTAAACAAGGCACGCTATCGGGCGAGGATTTAGTTGCTACGATTCAGGCATTATCACTTGGCGATGTCGAGTATACGGAAGTTGCCAACCAAACCGAGTTGACTGCTGTTGATGTTACAAGGGTTGCTTTTGTCAAGATAACGGCAGTTTTTGGGACTTATGTTGTAGACGACTTTCTAGTTCGTAACACAGTGAGCAATGCGTGGGTTGTCTTGTTCAATATATCGTCTAATTTCAACGGCGTTTCCTTTACTGAGGTCGATGACCAGGACGAGTTAGACGCTATTGTGACGGATAGGCGTGTTACTTTTGCGAAGGTGACAACAACATTTGGCACTTATGAGCAGGACGACTATCTGTTGTATACTGGTACAAGTTGGGATTTATTCCTTCGGATAAGTTCAACGGTTACGAGGTCTGCGGTCTATCCGAGAGTGCGTAGTATCTTACAAGCTGGCGACAATATATCGCTTGATGCGAATAATACTGACGAGGAAATTGAGATTTCGGCGGATAACCCGTCGAAGGTGGTCTATTTGAATGCTGGCGATGTTACGATAACATCTGGCTTTTATACTTTAATTCCTGATCCATTGCCTCCTTCTTATACACAGGGTTTAGCATACAAGTTCCGTTTGACTGTCGGGAGCACGTCCTCTGGTACTATCCAAGTTCGGATAGGTGCGGTAGGCGAGCCTGGCACGTTGGCTCTCCGTCCGTTAAGGCATGTTGACGGTTCAAATATCCAGCCTGGCGATCTCCGTACTGGACAGGTTATTGTGATTACCTATGACTCAACGGGTAGTCGGTGGCTTGCGGATACGAGACCGACTGTAACCGAATCGCAGATTGAGAGTGATGCGAGTATTGTTCCAGGTATGATTACAGGTGAAAGATGGAAACAAGCGTATGACCATCATGCAGAATGGGCCTGGCGGTCCGCCGACTTGGATTTATTATGGTTTTAGTCAGACAAGCCGAAGGGGCTTCCAGAACGTGTTTTAACACCTCAAGCAAATCAAAGTGTAATTTACACGTTTGATTCGACTTTACATGAATCCTACTTTGGTGCTGGAACTACAGATATAAGTTTTTTATCTACTGCTGAGGCAGCGGATGTAGATACCCGTGATAATACGCTGGGTCCAGCAAATAACGCTGTTTTTCAACTTGCAGTCGGGATTTGGAATGTCCCAATTTAATTTGCGTATTACAGGACAAGGAAATGATTTTGATTTACCTGTTTTAATGTATCAGTTGAATAGTGGTTCAGATGATGCTTTAATAGATGGTATTTTCCCTGTGGTTAATAATACTGTCACAACTATAATACAGTTCGATTACAAGTTTTTAGAGTTATCGGATGCTACTGCGTTTTATTTTCTAATACAAGATATAGATACTATGGACCTTAATACTTCGGGTTACATGGTTATTGAGAAATTGGGGTAATTTATTATGGCACAGCCAATTCTTACTAATGCAACACCTATATCCTTTATAAGTGTTAGTTATCATGGTTACTTTGACCACGTTGAGTCTGTCTATTTTACCGTTGATAATGCCGAACAATCCCCTGGTCGTATATATGTTACAGAAGGCTATCCTGATGAAGGTACAGTCCAGCGTGATAATCTTGAATTTTTGCAGGGTATGTATGCTAGGAGTCAAGGTATAACGAATGCAGATGGTGATACAATTTCGATTGATTTTCAGGGTAGGTATGCCCCTGATTACCTTGATTCATTTGAGGATCTTATTGAGCATGGTTATCTGAATCCATTGGTGGTAGACCATCAAGATAATGTATCAACTGGCAAAAAGATTACTGGTACTTTTGTTTCTGACGGTGATTTTGAGCAAGATGCAACGACAGGTATTAAGACTGTCAGAGTAGCTGCGAATATAGAACCTGCCAATCGGACTCCCCATAGTGAA
>CBDCJC010000014.1:0-4842 GCA_965217715.1 Candidatus Poribacteria bacterium
TGAAGTTTGAATAAATAAATCGGTAATTCTATGACGGGAGTTTCAGTCAACAAGGATGTCCACTCCTGCAAATCCGATAAATCCTGTAAATCCTGCTTCAGACAATTAACACCCCACATTACCGATTTAAATTCTGAATCTTCATTTATGGTGAATTATGGAAATCAGTTTACATTTCAATAGAAGCGAAAACCTGCTACCCCGCTGGCGAGGTTTGTAACCTCGCCTCTTTAGAGTGTCTAAGTAATTGTAGGTTTTACCATAATTTCAGAGTATTCAGAGTAAACTGAGTAACTGATGGAGTTCAGAGATGTTCTTGAACCTAATCTACGACTGGGTTTTAGGTGGGTTTACTGAGGTGTGTTCGGAAGTTTACTCTGAAAATTTATTATGTGCTGGGTGAAGTTTAACAGAATACGGGCGCGGTTCGGAAACCTCACCAGGGGACGGTGATATACCATTTGTAGGAGCGAGTGTTTTTGCTTGGGTGTTTCCCCATGCTCGCGATTCCGTTTCCAGACGTATGTACCCAATATCTGGAGAGATGTCACCCCTCTGGGGTTCTCTTATAGGACTCAACGCGTTTCTACACAGCTGTCGCCCCTCTGGGGCTTTTATGGGTTAAATTAGTTTTGTGTTTTCAAATGACCCCATGTCGTTGTGAGTTTGCCACTTGCAGACATCTCTCCCTTCAGGCGAACCGTCGTCAACGTCCGACGCACCCTATCTAACGAAACATCCTTTATCCGATAGTAATAGACGACATTTGGTTTCGCAGTGGTGTCGGTGAAATCGTAACTCTGTCGTTCACTTGTAGTACCTGCGCCGGTGATCAGTGTAGGATTAATGACCTGAAATTCACCCTCCCGCGTTTCGCTTCGCAGAAGGGTGAAGCCAGCGTTGCTCAACTCCGATTCGGTTGACCATTTCACGATAACTACACCCGTTTCCGTACGTTCTGGACGGAAACTCGACAGATGCACAGGCAAGGGACCCCCGCGGCGATAGCCGGGAGTTCCCCTATCACTGGTATCCCCATAGTACACCGCACTCACATACGCCCTATCTGTTGCGTCGCCTTGACATCGGATTGAGATATAGTAAAGCCTATAATTACTTGGACGCTCTAAAGAGGCGAGGATACAATCCTCGCCAGCGGCGGTGGGGTCGTTGTTCACTGACGAACTGTCCACATATTTTTGGACTTTACTATAAATCGTTGGTGGCAATATATTCTGTGCTACCGGAGTCAGACGCTATCCGGAACAACTTCACTTGATGCCCTTTGGGAAACTTTTTGATATGCACGAGTTTACCTTGAGTCGCTTCGGAAACCGGCGTCCACGTCAACATCTCAACGCGTTCGTAACCCCATGCCACTGAAGTGCTGACAAGACGGTTGCGTTTCACAGGCGCATAGTAGACTTTATCAAGTGCCTTGATCGCCTTCATCACGGCCATCGAAGCATACCACGAATCTATCAACACCGTCCGAAACGCCAACGCTTTGACGAAGTGGGCATTTCGAACATATGCAAAAGATGCTGAAGTTTGGTTTTACCATCTCGGTCAACGTCATAAATACGGTGATCAATGATCCAATACTGCTCGGTCTTCGGATTGACATAGACACACGTCACAAGACCGATGCCTTGGATGACGCGCTTCTCCGAACCGCTCCATTGACGGCGAACCGCTTCTATGTTTCTCGCATAGGGTTTTGAGACAACCGTATCATCAAACAACAGGTATCCGTCGGGATCCAACTCAATATCATTTTTCACTGACCGCCAGAGGTCACCGGCGGAGATACGTTGCTCTCTGAGAAGACGATTGAGTTGATCATGACTCCACTTCTCGGTGTGATTCGCAAAATACGTCTGCGTGAAGTTGTGGAAACTTGCTGACAGAAAGTGGCAATAATCCACTAATAACGGGTGCCTTTTTTCATAAAGACTCAATGTTTTCATAATGACAGAGTGTAACACATTTTTAAATTACTGCGTAAGTCCTATAGTAATAACAATTCATAATAATAATTATAATAACATATTTATTTTTTGCTTCGATATGATTATTAGATCATAATATTTTTACGCTGATATGTCAAATTAAATTTGTAAAAAGTACAGGGATATGATGAAATTCGACCTTATACCCCTGTCAAAGGAGTGCTGGCGTGATGAAATGTTGGGTTCATTCTGGATCTTCTACACGAGATCTCGACAGGAAGGTCAAAGTTTTTTGGATGGGTAGCGTTCTATTTTTTTCGTTCGGTCCGACCTAAAGGTAGATTCTTATGTCGAACTCATGTTATTTAATATTAACTTTTTGTTATATTTGCACCGGAAGTCTAATTCAACGAAATCCGAGGTTTCATATCCGTATGGGTAGGTAGTGGGGACCCTAATCAGCCGGGCAATAGGCGATAGCCGATGCCGGTCATCAGTCCGACAACGATCCAGATACCACCGATGAAACACTCGCCTAACACAATGCCTAATACAAAAGGACGGAGTTTGCGGTAGAGGGCAACGCCGCCGAACTTCAAAACGGTGTATTTGAGAAACCAGCCGATGAAGAATGAACCCCAGAAACAGTAGGTTGCATAACTCGTCATCAGTAAAGAACCGATTGGATGCAGTTTCCACCAGAGGTAGTGATGTCGCATCCAGAGCATGCCGAACGTCGTGGCACCACCGAAGATGAACGAGCCGAGTCGTTCAAATTTTGAGAGTCTAATTCTCACTGGACCCAGGATAAGAACGTTCGCGATTATGCCATCCTGCCATACCTTTTCACCAATTACTCGTGTCAACCTGTGCAACGCCACTTATGACGTACAATAGACACAGAGATTTGCATGTCCAACCATCTGAATATAACATACTTTCAGAGTATTCAGAGTAAATTGAGAAACTTATGTATTTCAGAGATGTTCTTGAACCTAAGCTACAACTGAATTTTAGGCGATTTTTGCTGAGGTGTGTTCGGAAGTTTACTCTGAAATTCTATAACGGAGAGGAAGTTGCCAATAAAGGCATTATGGCGCACTGTGAGTTCAAGAATGGATAGGGCAAGATGAGATAGGTGTGTTGGTTGTCCATTTCGCGTAGGGTTTGGAGGTCGTTGTTGATGCTGGTGGTGTTTATGTTCGTTCTCTTCTGACGGATCTAATCTTTTTTATATTCGTATATGAAGAAACCTGTCCAGAGTGCGAACTCTTTCCCAACAAATGTAGGTTCAAAATACCTTCCAGTTGCATCTCCTAAACGTCTGCAAATTTCGTTGCCGATTCCATTACCATCTGAAAAATCGCGTTCAATATCAAAACAAGTTACATTAACTTCAAGTGCATTGCCATGTTTTGAAAATGCTTCATCGTATTCTAAATAATCATAGTGTACTGCCTACGGTTTTTTGGACCACTCCCTAAAGGAAGATTGTGATATAATACAATCTCATTGAAAGGAGTATCCAATGGAGAACCAAACGAAGAAGATTCACCCCTGAGTTTAAGGCCGAACTTGTTTTCGAAGTCCTCAGCGGTGAAAGTTCGCAAGCAGAAGTGTGTCGACACCATAATCTCAACGAAAATCAACTCTCACAGTGGAAGCGACAGTTGCTTGAAAATGCGCCCTCCCTGTTTGAGTCCACGGATAAGCAGTCCAGCGATGCCGAGAAGCGTATCGCTCACCTTGAACAGCTCGTTGGAAGGATGGCCGTCGCGTTAGACATCCAAAAAAAACTATTGACAGGGTTGGACTAACGTTATCTGAAAAGCGATGCTTCATTTCGGCATTGCAAAAGGAGCATTCCGTGCGAGATATTTGTGGCATCCTCGGTATCAACCGCAGCAGTTTCTATTATCAACCCAGAGAAAATCTGTCCGAAGCGGTCCTGCGCGCTGAAATAGAGAAGCTTGCTGGACGGTATCCGAGATACGGGTATAGGCGTATCACACAGTTACTCCTGCGTCAGGGATACACCGTTGGCACCCGACGCGTCGCTCGGTTGATGAAAGAAATGAATCTCTGGGTCGCCGTCAAGCGTGCGGGTCAAACCACAAAATCGCTTCAGGGGGAGAAACCCTGGACCAACCTGCTCGAAACCCTTGAGGTCTCTCATCAGGATCAGGTCTGGGTGTCTGATATTACCTATGTTCGTCTCAAGGGACGTTTCATCTATGTCTGCCTGCTCATGGATGTTTTCACCCGGATGATCAGAGCGTGGCAGCTCAGTCAGCACTTGACACAATCTCTGACGCTCAAGCCTCTCAAAGAAGCCTTATGCCACAGCGTCCCTGAGATTCATCATTCCGATCAAGGCGTGCAGTATCTTTGAAAAGCTTATATTACCACGCTCGAAGAACATGGCGTTGAGATTTCCGTCGCACACCGAGGACGCCCTTGGGAGAACGGGTATGCTGAAAGACTCATCCGCACCCTCAAAGAGGAAGAAGTTCACCTCAATGACTATCAAAGCATCACCGAGGCGAGAGATCGCATCGGGCATTTTATCACACAGGTGTATCATCAGAAACGCCCACATTCGGCGTTAGGGTATTTGACGCCTATAGAATTTCAACAGCAAACCTTATGTGCGGTTTAACAAATGTATAGGGAATGTGGTTACAATACCACTACATTAATCCAGCAATGTATGTCCTACTCTAACTGCGTTAGGGGAAACACTAACGTGGGAAGCAAGAGGGTGCGGTCTAACAAGCGTAAAGGGAATGAGGTTATGATACCTCTACATGAGTCCAGCCATGTATGTCTGACTCTAACTGCGTTAGGGGAAACGCTAATGTGGGAAGCAAGAAAAAATGGCGCACTCCTA
>CBDCJC010000015.1:0-59275 GCA_965217715.1 Candidatus Poribacteria bacterium
GTTGTCTATCAAAATCTGTAAATCTACAGGCATTTCGTGTGGCACGCCCACTCCTTTGGGAAAAGTTTGTGCAGGTCTGCACAAAAAGGGAATTATTTTTCCTTTTCAATTCGCTAACGAATTAAAGCAAAATTATTCCCCGCTTCAATCCACCCAAAAAAACCAATTCGCTGACGAATTATTTAATTCGCTAACAAATTGTATAATTCGTTAGCGAATTAAGCACTTTTTTAAACCCAGTGGTGACGTGGGTTCGTCGGGGGTCAAATTGCCCTTAAGACTCCCTTAAGAACATTTAAAGAGTTACAACTCGATATATATATGAAAATTAAGAGGAAGAAGGGGGTCTTACCCCCTCTGCTTCGCATTCACCCCCGCTTTTAACACCAAAACCGAACTCCTCACGGCGTTCCCACAGTTCTCGGTAAGCAATACCCGTCTTGGTTCTCAAGCCGTTTGCTTTCGCTTTTACCTCATGGGCTTCCCTTACAAAAGGCAACACAAACACAACACCCGTTGTGTAGTGTTCGGGGTAAGCGTAGTTTTCGGAGTATTCCAACACTCCCCTTTTCACCAGCCACTTTATGCCCTCCCTGATCTTGTCCTTGCCACACTGGAGTTTATCAGAGAGTTCTCCTACCGTAACTTCGCTGGTTATGCCTGTCTTTATGTCGCAGTGGAGTCCAAGGTAATCGAGCAATCTGCGTCTGTGGGGTGAGTCTGATATTCCCAACTTCAAGTCGAGCTCCATAAAAAGCGGGGTGATCCCGCCTCCGTAAAAGAGCCTACCGCCAAGCGGGTGGTTTGCTTTCTCAAGCCATTCCCAATCCTTCTTGCTCAACTTGATTTCGTCTGTGTCTGTGTCTGGCGGGTTGTTCAGGCGTGCTTCAGCCTGTTCACGGGTGGGGGCTTGAGGTGTTCTTGGCTGTGGCTTACCAGCCTCTGCCTGCTCTGCTTGCCTACGCTTTTCACCGTCCTTGCATTTTTGAATCCACTCGGTGTGGTCATAGTCAGGGAAACAGTGATCCAGTTCTTGTAATGTCGGCGAATCCTCTCTGCCAAGCACGGTTTTCGCTTCTCGACAAAACTTGTGGCGAACATAGTCATGCTCAATCCCAAATTCGCTTGGGTTGTTCTTAACTTTCTCGTCTACTAACACCTTGAGTTCGGTGAGATAGTCTGCGTCTGCGGTGAGAGGGGTGGTGTCGTCTGTCTGCGGGATAATACCGTGCAACGGTATCGCTGAAATGTGCTTGCTTTTCATTGATCAATAAACTCCTATTTGCCTCACTAACGTGAAGCAGGAATAGCAGATAAGAGAGGCTTGACCAATGCTGAATTCGGAGCGTATTGTGGTGAGTTGCTCTCCATATCTTGCTGGTCTGTAGTGGGTGTGTTTTTTGTATTATCTTGGGCTTGGGCTGTGTAGTATTAGGGGTGCGCCCACAGGACGCACCGCCCAGATACTTTACACCCACTCAAACTCAAGATATTGGTTTGAGATTTAAATCCCCGTGTAGCTACACCCGGAGATTGTCAGGGCAATCTGCCCTTCCATTAAAATTATACCCAAACCATATCTAAATGTCAAGCCTAAAACTTTCATTCGTTGTCTAAATGCCCTTGTGACGTTTGCCAACTGCGTTTGTTCGGGTAGCAACGGGGAAAATCGCCCTTTAGGTATGGTCTGTAGCAGGCTACGCAACCGCGTCTAACTGCTTGACATGCTCTCGGACTTGGCTTTCATATCGAGACTCCCAGTAAGCGAAAATCTCTTGGGCAATCTCTGTATCCAGCAAAGTTCGCTCCTTGTCAGAATAATTAATTCTAATAGCACCTGGACAACTGCCTCTTTGGTCAATATCCAGCGTCAAAATCTCTGCGGTCGTCAGATTTTTTACTCGGATATGAAGGCTCAACAGTCCGCTTTCCAGTTCAACGCCAAATTTGACGTTGGTGATTATCACGCCTGTTCTCTCTCGATCGGGAGTCGTCCAAAAAGTTGCTGAATGATACGCAAGAGCGTCACCGCCCACTTCAACAGTAGGATTATCCATGAGTCCTTGCCAGAACCCTTGCGCCCCTTCCTTACCACTATCCTCAACCACTTTCATAAGCGGGTCACCGTCAACTTGACTGATACCTTCCTCAATCCCACGTTTCGTAGCGTCTGATAACCCTTGTGTGATAGGCTCAAAGTTCACGTCAGCAACCTGTTGAAGTTCAGCCGGTATATCCGGTATCGCTGACACCGACTCCACACCTGATAGACTTTCGCGCAGCGGTCCGAAGTCAGAGACCGGTCCCAAACCACTTGACACAGGCTCAACAACGTCTAATAACGAAGTCGCCTCACCGAGTGTTGGTCCAAATATCTCACCCCCAGAAGTCACAACCTCGCCACCACTCCACAATCCTTTAGCGAAATCCCAAGCCGGTCCAAGTGCATACTTTTTCAAGCCCCACCCGACAGCAGCGTCACCACCAACTTGACCGACCTGTGCCAATCCGCGGACGTAACAAGCGTCTGTCAGGACGACGCAACCAAGACGGACGACGCTCACTGGTTCGCTGTTCCTCAAGGAACTCACGCATATTCTGCATGTATTCCATAGCAGCAGCAGACAACTCACGTTCAGAACGCGGGGGTGTTGGCGGTCGGAATAACTGCTGTGAAGCCATTGGGTCATAAGGTGTGATACGCATACCCGCGCCCGCCTGTCGGGTATCAAGATAAGTATGACGCTCAGTCAGCAGCCCTTCAGCACGGAGTGCCTCCATTTCCTCAACACTACGCAACCGTTCCATTTGGAAACCGCCCTCAGCAAACAACGGACGCTCAAACGCGTCGCCTTCAAACCCTTCAGTCGGGTGTGCGAACTCATAGAAACGAGGTCTTGTGTGGTCCTCAAGTTGCGGTTCAATCAACCTAAACTGGCTTGGGTCAATGTCGTCAGACAGGTTCTCAAGGACTTCTGGCGGTAACGGGTGGTGAAGTTCACGATAATCAAGTTGTTGTCCGGGTCTACGCACATGCGGATACAAGAACTCGTCTGCTGCTCTAAATGCTCTTGTCGCAGCAGCCGTGCCAAGCCCTAACACAGTTCTTGGGATTAGACCAAGCCCATGAGTAACACCTGACATATCAGCCCCTATCAGACCACCATACCCTGCTATCTGTATCTTACCCGGTCGGTGTATGTTCGCTAATATCCTATCCATACCCCGTAAACGGGTGGGTCTATCGGTTCTCGCTGCCGGTTCGACACCCAAATCCCTGCCGAGTTCCTCTATCTTCTCCCTATGGACTTGAGCAAATGAAAGGTTCTCAATGATTTCGCCTGACGGCACGTCACCAAGCCGTTCCATATCCACGAGGGCTTGATACGTCCGTAGTTTCTGATACCTTGCCCTAAACTCGTGGAAACCCCGCTCCATGCGTTGACGGAAGGTTCTGCTCACTTCAACCGTCTCTTGATTCACGGTATCTATCTGCTCAGGTGTAACCACTTCTGGTGGCGGTTCAGGTCCGAACCCTAACTCACCCAAGAACTTCGTCTCCCGCCCCATAAATACCAGTTCTTCTTTGGCACGGGTCATACCCACATAGAACTGCCTACGTTCTTCCTCAAGTTCTTTCGCTGCTTCAATTGGGTCTTGGGCATAGACAGACGGGATAGAACGTATCAAACCGCCCCATTCATTCTCAATGGTATTCAGAATCATAATAACGCGGTCGAACTCAAGCCCTTTTGAACCGTGTAGCGTGCCGACGGTAGACACACGCTCTTTAAGTTCAGGCATTTGCTCCAGCATATTCCGTATCGCTGAAGCCTCTTTATGCGTGCGTGTCAGGATAGCCGTTTCAGCCCCCTCAACCAACTCTGTTTGTAGTGCTGATTGTATAGTGGCAGGCGTGGTTTCGCGGTAGCGGACAGCACCACCGGGGTCACGGGTAGACCGCAAGTCTTTGGGTAGACGTTCACGCGCACCCTCAATGATTTGGCTGGCAGCCCCAACAATTTCAGGGCGTGACCTAAAGTTCTCAGTAACCTCATAGAGTTCTGCTTCCTTAGCGAACTCGTGCATGAGTTCACCGGCACCTGTTCTAAACGAGTAGATTGTTTGGTCGTCGTCACCCACAGCGAACAAGTTCTCACCAAATTGTCGTAGGAAACGGAAGTCAGACTCCGATATATCTTGGAACTCGTCTATCTGTATGAAGTCGAACCTATCCCGATACTGCTGGCGTATATCCGGTCTACGTTCCAGCATATCTGCTGCATACAGCAACATATCTTGGAAATCGAGGTAGCGGTTCTCACTCTTGAACGTTTCATAGGCAATCGCAAAGGTTTTCGCGTCGCCTTTCAATACTTCAGGGTCAAGCAATCCTGTAGACACATTCGCACGTGCGATATTGATTTCGTTCGCTATCTGGTTCAGTTTGCGTTCGTCGACCTGACCGGTTTTGCGGAGCCGTGCCTTCATTTGAAAAAAGACCTCGATACTTTTTTGAACCTTGTTTCTATACTAAATTGAAATAGGCTGTAAATCCAGTCGTAGCGCGCTTTCAGACGTAATTTTTTCCGAACCTTTTGGGGTAGGAATCAGTCTAATACAGCAAGAGGCGGGATTGAATGTAATCAAGGACGATCCTCACGAACCGGTAAATTATGGCATAAAAGGGGATCACGCCAGAACGACAGCTTCGCATATCAAGACGAAGCAACGAACCGAATTTTACCGATCCCTCACAAGAGAAAGGGCGTGCGTAGCTGCACGCCCTTTTAAACACAACTATCCTCACACATAGCGTAGCTGCTCGTCCCCAAGAGACGAAAGCCAATGGGAAAAACAGCACCAGTGGCTTTTAGAAAAGTTAGAGTTGTTTAATCAGGTATTTAGACCTATGCTCCATAAACTCAACGCCTCCGAAAACGCCCCGAACCTGTGAGACCCCTTCATACAACCCGAAGCAGACTAACTCACATTTTCAGTTTGTTGGTGGGTTGTAGGAAACCGCAATCCTCTCAAGTGCGTATCGGACGCTGGCGTAGTTGACACCCAAATATCGCTGCGTTGTCTCGACTCTTTTATTTCCTGATATTTCCTGCACAGCAAAAATATCACCGGTGCGTTCATAAGGAAAGGACAATGCAAACGACGCTTCTCTCGCAATTATCTATTTTCAGAACTAAACTCGGAGTGTATTGTCCTCAAGGTCGTCTATACGGAGCTCCGTCACTTCGGAAATGCGGAGTAGCCTGTCGGACATAACCCGAAGTATCGCAGAGTTCGCAGCCCGTGGAGCGTGCCGTCAGCCTCTTGGACACCACATATCTTTTCCACCTAAAGCCACGTAAGCCCGTTTCGTTGCCCATGCACCCTATCCTTGTCCTCTCTGCGGATACCCGCCAGTGTCGCTATCGTGAGTTGTGGTGCTTGAAAAAACACTTTATCGCGGCGACCACAATGCTGATTGTCCCCGGTGCTTTGCCTATGTCAAATAGGTGTGTTGCATATTCAGCGAGGTGTCTGTCTGTGATCTCCCGACCCCGCAACCAATACGAAAACGCCCGCAATGCCTGTTTACGATTTCGCATAGTGTTCTCGGCAAAGGACTTTTCGACCAGCCTTGCTGTCTGCTGTGGGATTGCTGTAGTTGCTTCGGTAGTCGGGACAATGGCGGTTTCTTGGGGGTCGTCCAGTCTTTTATCCTCCATACAAACCGCCCTTTTGCCTGTTTATATCAACATTGGAATCGTAAACATTTAGCGACATAACCCAAGTAGGCTATAGTATCTCCAATTTCTCAATCTGAAAAAAGCGAGACACAGGGCGAGCCTTTCGGGGTAGGAAAAGGTCTAATGTAGTAAGCAACGAGCAATAGGTAGCTCTTTAATTAACCAACACTCAATCAACTCTAAAGGAGGTTTGATAATGAATTTAGGAAAAAAACCTAAACCGAAAATACCCAGTTGTAAACACAAGCGGAGTTCCAAATCCCTTACAAAACGTTTTGAGATACGCTATGTTTGGGATTTGGGCTATCACCCGCACCTACACTGCCCCGAGTGCGACGTAACGGCAAAGAACGCACTGCCCAAGAAACACGCACAGAAATTCAGTGGATACGGGATCATGCCCGAAGGCGTGCGTGCCTGTGAAATCTGTGGTGAGTGGTATGACGCAGAGTTTAGTGAAAACGACAAAATCTGTGTAGATTGTGAGTTAGACGGGGTTTGCGATACTTGCGATTACGATTATGATGATTGTGACCAACTCACAGACGACGAACTCAACGCAATCATAGAGGGTGACGATTTCGGAGACGCTATGTTAGCTCAAACCGAACTTCACAATCGCTGTTTTGCACCCGGTTGTGAACAAGAGAAAAAATCTCCTTCAGGTGATAACAAGGATACAACGTTAGACCCAAAAGCCAAAGACTGACACTCCGAGACCACCGACCTGTGAAAACTGGTGGTTTTTCCGAACTTTTTTGGAACTTATCGGTCTAATGTAGTAAAGATAGAGACGTAATTATTATCTTTTCATGACTGTGCGACAGCAGCCATATCTACACTCCTTTCAAACGTCTCACCCTATAACACCATTTTGAATAGAGATAGGTATTGGGGCTAACTATGCCCTCAATACGCATTGTCAAGGGGCAATCTTATGTCCATTGCAATTGAATTGGAACAAGGTGTGGAACACACAGCGAGGTGTTTACTGGAAATATGAGCAACCCGTTGACTTCGGTTTGGAATTACCGAGAGACGAAATAGGTCTAATGACGTGGCTATGTTGCCGCGTCAACCACCCGCAGACGCATAACAAGGAGCTTGTTGTATACGAGGACGGAAGCGGTGAACTTGTAATCAACGCACACGTCAGACTTGAATTTCCACCGAACACCTTTACGATCAGCGAGGGACAGCGGTGGCGGTTTTAATAAGGCAATCGCACAAACCGCACACGAAGGGAGAACCCAGTAAGATATGCAATCCGAAGGCACAAAAAACGGTGGGGGCTTTTCAGGGTCACGAGACAAACAGGGAGAACAGCAAACTGTTATCGCTACACAAGACCACCAAAGCAGCAGAGATCGCACTACAACGCCACTTTAACCAGACAAACGCATAACACCGATAAGGCAGGCAACCTACGCACCAAAAGCGAGGTTTAATCAAAAAAGTTGCCATTTTTGTGGCAATCTGCTACACTAATTGCGTGGTAGTCCCCAAAAATGTTTTGGGTGAGCCGAAGGTGCTGGAACACCAACGGCTCGTGCGCTGCCATACTTAGGCTATGACAGTGCTACCTGAAAGTATAACATAGACTCTCATTTTATGTTGTAGTTTTGGGTAGCCCTCTACAACTGCGGGATACCGGACACCTTCCTGTCTCAATCCCCAATACATTTTATGGAGAAAATATGAAGGCACTACGTGTATCGTTGGTGTGTGTGGTGTTCGTTGTCCTTTGCTTTGTCAACGGGGCAGAGGCGCAATACAAATGGGGTGGATTCTTCCTCGGCACGCTCGGTGTACATACTGTGAACGGAACGGCATTTGGCGGGTTAACAGGATTCTACGGTGGTTCTAAAAATAACACCGGCTTGGGGCTTATGGGGTCGTATGAGGTGGGCGGAAAGACTGTTTATGGCTATGATCTGCGACTTCAAATTGTAAACGTCTATTTTTCGGCGACATACACACTGGGGCAGTCAACTTTCATTGCGTCTCAAGGAGTCTCAACTGTTATTGCGTCTGTCGGTGACGAAAGAGAAGATTTTAGCGGATCTACGACTGCTATATCGTATTTGTTCCACCCGACGGGCAAACGGTTCATTTTCTTTGGGCAGGCGCGGTTGCAAGGGCAAGGGTTAATGTTGTCCGCCGGTGTCGGGTTCTGATGACAGAAAACGGAATATTACATACCGGTTTAAACCGAAAATTGCTTAGACCTTTTTTATTTTCAAACGTCAGATCAATAAAATCTTATCGCAAAGGATACATTTACAATGCGAACCTTACTGATTTTCATATTGCTATGTGTTTTCGTTGTCGCTACCGGCTATGCCGATTTCACAGTTCGCGTTATCTATTTCGCACCAACTGACGCACCAGCCGTTGCACCGGTCGCCAAGATACGTAGTGCTATGGAACGCACACAAAAGTTCTACACTGACGAAATGGAAAAACATAAATTCGGTAGAAAGACATTCAGGCTGGAACGGGATAACAGCGGTGAGGTCGTGATACACACCGTCAAGGGCAGACATAAAGCACAGCACTATTTCAACGATACGAGAGGTACGCTTGACGCTGAACTACCAGCGAATATGAAGAACAGAAATGACATATTAATCAGTTTCATTGGCGGTTTATGGGGCGTTGCAGGCGGCTGGAACGGACAGGGACAAGCGTGGTTTGGACACGACTGCGGGGCTTGTAAAGGCTGGACAGCGGTAGCGAACAAGAACGGCAATTTTCTATTATCGACAGTCAAGCACGAACTCGGTCACGCATTTGGACTATATCATAATCTTCGCGGCAAGAGAGGCGAGAACTTCCTCATGTGGTTCGACGGGGTATTACAGGACTATGAGGCGCGCTGGTTAGATAAAAGCCGATACTTCAACAACGATAATCATATAGTGAGACCACCGCCCCAAATCTTTCAACCTCAACGCCCAAAAGCCATGCTGAAAAACAATGCGGACTACGTAAGATTTTCTATAGACGTAGCAGCTGGACAAGGCTTATATCAAGCACAAATTTTTCGCAACTCGGATTGGTGCATTCTCGACTGGAATGAACTTGAAGGACAAAGAGATACCGCTGTTTTTGAAATAAGGCGAACTGACCTAATAGACGACTGGCAAGTTTGGGTACACGTGCAGGATACCGACGGCAACCAGTTTATCAAGGACTTAGCTTTTGTGCTACCAGAAAAGGCAGAACCGTTTAAAGTAACTCGGAAACATAAAGACCCTGACGAACTTGTAAAGGATAAAGAGGACGATCCCATAGAACCCGTAAAGGAAGAACCAGAGGGAGAAGTAAAAGAAACTGATAAAGAAACGCCACCAGAGGATTTGAGGGTGTTACCCCGCAACAAAATTATTTTGTTGTGGGGGGCTATCAAGAGAGGTGACTAAAAATGCTGAAATGCCCATATAAGCCCCTATAGTGACCGTTCCAGTATACGCGCCAACGCCACCCCTACCCTGTAAAGCCAAAGCTCTTTGTCCGATCAGAGCGATACACGCCAGCCGAAAAACTGGAAACAAATCTATACACTGAAAAAGACGTGACAATGCGAGAACTCGATAGAGCATTGTGGAAGTATTCAGCAAGCACACCTAAATAACCAGCACTAAAACAAATAACACCGAGACCTTCCGCTTTCACAGGTGACGGTCTCTTTTTATACGAAAAACGCACCAGAATCGCCTATAAGCACCTCGATACACCGCCCCAGTAGTAGAACCACCTGAATATCCCAACGCAATGCCAGCCTATAAAAGCATTAGCGTGTTGACCCATATATGTGTCTGTGTTATAATAGTTTTATATTTTTTAACAGGGTGTGTTGCATTGATATTAACTTTGATATAGAAATTGGAGGTCTTATGGCACTTTTAATCGTTGAAGAAAATAGATTGATAGATACACGGAATGTGTCTTTTGTTGAATTGTGGACAGAGGGTGAAATTGGATATATTGTAGCTGCTTTCCCTCTGTCGGGGAAGGCTATACCGAATCCTTTCAAAGGGGAACTTACTCAAACTTTTAAAGACATTGTTTTATTTACCGGCTCTATTCCTGAATCCAGAAAGGTTTTTAATGACATTCAGTCAAATTGGTTTAAAGAAATTCCGTATGTTGTTCCTGTTTCTACAAAAACCCTTCCTATAATTAATCAACAATCCCCAGATTAAAAGAAGGAACACCAAAGATCTATTCCTATCAAAGGTGATACGTATACACCGCCCAATCTTTTATGATTGGGCGGTTTCGCTATTATGCGATCCGAGCAATACACGCAACTTGAGTTGATACGAACCGAAACGGACTGAAAAACACGCCTTTTTGTAGCACCGAAAAGACAAGAATCAGGACACCTCCCGATATATACACTCTGTCGCAAACGTTACATTCACCGCCCCAATCTCGACCGGATCTTGCCCCAATTCGCTAATTTTTTCACCAGTTGTTATTTTTTGTCCTGTTTTTCACCGGAAAACCGTCCGAATTTCCAATAATTTCCAAAATTAACGTCTGTTATACCCTCAAATTTGTATCAATGCCGGCGTTTTTTCCGTTTAATTCCGTGATATTCCTTTTACGGACAAACACGGAGGACTACGGAATGGCAAAAATCTTGGTTTCAGAGGCACTAACACTCGTGCCAGTGAAGAAGACGGCGTTGTATGGTGATATAAACAAGGGCGTGTTATCGGCTGAAAAGGACAGTCGCGGTCGAAAAGTTGTAGACACCGCGGAGTTGGAAAGGGTGTATGGCACGCTCAAGAATCCGAACACCAACGGAAAGCAAAACGGAACACCGCGGATAGAACCGAATGGTACTGGAAAGGTGAAGGGAACAGATCGAACAGAGGCGGACACCCACAGAAACGCCAGCGAGGTCTCTGTACTCAAGGCTCAAGTCGAATTATTGACAGAATCACTGGAACGGTCGGAACAGCGCGCGGAAGAACTCAAGGAAGATAAAAAGGAAATCGGTGAACGGCTCGCGGAGGCACACAAAATGCTTTCGACTGAACAGGAAAAGACGCGTTTGTTGATGCTCCCAAACTCGGAACAGGCAGAACGAAAAGATAAAGGCTGGCTGCTCCGGCTCGTTGGTGCGCGATAGGTTTGCGTCGAATCAAAAAGCGACTTGCCTATTTTTCGTCTATTTGTTACACTATTCAAACCAGTCGGGTGGCATTGCTACGAGACGGTAACCCAACGCCGTTCTCTGCCACCCTCCCACTGTAGCAAGTGGATAATGGACTGGGCTGGGAAATCCAAGATAAAGACAATAGCAGGCTTGACTTTTTCAGGCAAACGTAAATCTCAATAGAAGGAGAATTATGATCGAAATTATATCGACTGTAGTCATAGCTATTGCTACTGGTGCTCTTGTTTTCGTCACATGGCAGTATGCTAAGGCAACCAAGCGATATGTTGAAACAACCGAGAAGGCGTTAAAAGCCGCTGATACTCCAAATATTAAAGTGTACTTATCACTGAGTTCTACAGGTAGTATGATGTATACTCTTGACCTATGTATACACAACATAGGGACAGGGTTTGCCTATGATGTAACATTCGATGGGGAGCTCCTTTCTCTTACCCCGCCACCCAGCAACGACCCCTTGGCAGAATACGAAATTATGAGGAATGGAGTTAGCTACTTTGCTCCTGGAAAACAATGTAGAATTACTCTATTTTTTCAATATCAGCAGTCCGATTTACCAAAAAGAACATTCAATATAGCTGTTAATTATAGGAATTCCGCAAGTGAAGAACTTGGAGATAATTTTGATCTCGATTTCAACAGGGTTGAATCTCATTTTCAAATTGCGAATCCATCGCTTGATAGTATCGCATTATCTCTAAAGTATATTTACGAGCACTTTTTGGATATGAAAGAGGAACGTGACAACCAGGAATAGCAACGCTAACGGAAAAAGGAATCCACATGTACAAAAACCGAACCTTAGTCCGCGGTGACAATCTCGTCGTTTTGGACTTGACAGCGTGTGATGTGTTGTATCAGATTATGACAAACCACAATCAACGGAGTAGACGATGAACGTTGAAAACAGGACGCTTTTTATCGCCGATAACCTTGACATTATGCGAGGTATGGATTCAGATACGATTGACCTGATTTATTTGGATCCGCCGTTTAAATCTGGTAAGCAGTGGAAAGCACCGATCGGCTCACCCGCAGAAGGTGCGGAATTCAAGGACATCTGGACGGACGAGGATGTCAGAGACGGTTGGTATAGCGAAATCGCTGAGCATTATCCACAAATACATCAGATTATATTGGCAGTCGAGCATACCTATGACCATTCTATGATGATATATCTCATGGCGATGTGCATCCGTCTTATCGAGATGAAGCGTATTCTTAAGCCTACTGGGTCTGTCTATCTGCATTGCGACCCCACAGCAAGCCACTACCTGAAAATGGTGATGGATAGCCTCTTTGGGGTTCAGCGTTTTAGAAATGAAATCGTTTGGTGTTATCGTGGTGGTGGTGTTCCTAAAAGCGATTTTTCAAGGAAACACGACATTATTCTTAGGTATTCTAAAACGAAAGACGTGGTTTTCAATGTTGATGACATTAGAATTCCTTATTCACAAGAAACCCAAGAGAGACTCAGGTATAGAGCGCGTGCTTTTAGGGAGAGCGGAGTTTATGATAACTACGATATGAATGAAAAAGGAAAACACCCTGAAGATTGGTGGACAATACAGCCTATTATGCCATCATCCAAAGAGCGCACAGGCTACCCTACTCAAAAACCCCTTGTACTTCTTGATCGTATCATAAAAGCTTCATCCAATGAAGGCGATGTCGTGTTAGACCCATTCTGTGGATGTGCAACAGCGTGTGTTGCCGCTGAACGCTTGGGTAGGCAATGGATTGGTATTGATATTTCACCGTCCGCTGAAACCATCACCAAACTCCGACTCACAGATGAAGCGGAAACAAAGGCGGGGCGTGGAACAGGAGTATTGAAAGAGAATCAATTGCCTTTACCTTTTGACCCACTAACAGACATCCATATCCTGACACAACCGCCTCTCCGAACGGATGTTGACGAAAATGAACCACAACAACAGAGGCTTCCAAACTACAGAGTTCACAAAAACGACCTCTACGGCAAACAAGAAGGCGACTGCAATGGCTGCGAAAGGCACTTTGAGATCAGAAACCTCACCGTCGACCATAAACATCCGCAATCCAAAGGAGGCACCGACCATCCAGATAACTTGCAATTGCTTTGCCAAGCCTGCAATTCCACCAAAGGTAAAGGCACACAGGAAGAACTGATTTCACGATTGAAAGAACAGGGCGTGCTGAAATAGCGAGTCCAAAACGACTTATTATGAATACTTTTTATGGAGGTAATTAACGATGAATGAAACAACCACAAACCTGACTGACTTGCCTGAAGATGAACAAACGTTTGCTGATGTTCTGATTCATATTATTCAGGGGATATATAACGAATATGCGAGAAAGGGAGAGGATGTTAAACTCGCAGACATACCTTTTGGGATAAAACGTCCAGAGGATAGAGACCGTTTTGAGAGTCCTATCGGTATACCTCCTCTGCAAGAGATAGCCAAAAGACAAGGGAAGTCTGGTGAGAATTGGAAAGTAACAGCGCAGTGTATGTTGGATTTATTTGAAAAAAATGATGAAATAGTAGAATATATTGAGGGTATCTATAGGCTTCACAAGGATGGGCGTTTATACAAGTATTTAACAGCGGAATAAGAGGGAAACCATGAAAGGCACAAGACCGCTTGACAATGACGAAATCCGACTCGTTTCTGCATGTTTCACCGGGACGTTTGAAGTACGCAATCGCTCACTATTCTTGTTAGGCGTTTCCACTGGTGGACGTATCAGTGAGTTGCTCGGCTTACAAATCGGCGATGTTTGGCAGAATGACTGGGCAGTTCACTGAAAAAAGAGGCAGATGAAATGCTCTTTTTAGAACTCGCACTCCGCGGGTACAGCCTCTCAAAACTACGAGACGAGGAGACAACAGCGGGGATCATCAAGATCGCATAACTACTACGGAGCTTCGTTAATTAACGAAACCTCCCAAATTTCAAGTTGCAGAGGTTGCAGAGATTAAAAAAGCGCAACTCACATAGGAGATTGAAACGCTAAAGCAGCCGCCGATTATCAACCCAGAGACAAAAAGCAAGAGGTTTTTATGTTAAACTTTATGAGACGTGTGTGGGGCAATGGTGAAAAAATCGCGATTGGAAACAAAATCAGCATGGGAGTATTCATCCTTATCTTAATCGGCTGTTTCAGTATGCTACGGGAATCACGTGAATACACCAAAATCGAAGCCGAGAAACAAGCAGTGTATAACAAACTCACAGCCGAATTCTCGCAGCTTGCCGAGCAGAATATGCAGGATACCGAGATAACCGCTTTGAAAGCAGAGATTGAAACTCTAAAGGCGAAGTTCACGGAAGTCGAAAAAGAGTATGCTCCATATCATACCAAACTCGCCAATCGGCAAAACGCAGCAGCCGCGAAACGAGCCGCGAAAGCCAAACTTGAAGAGGACTTTAAACTCCAATTTTCGGCATGGAACGGATCACACCGCAAAACCGTTGAATTTGTTAAAGAAAGCATGCATAACCCAAAGTCATTTAAACATGTCGAAACTCGCTACATAGACCATGCCGAGAAGGGCTATCGTGTTATTCAGATGAAATATCGCGGGACAAACCTCTATAATGCGGTCGTTACCAACTCAATCTGGGTAAAAGTCAATCTACACGGAAATGTCTTTGAAGTGATCAAAAATCAATAGGAAAAGGAAAATAAATGATAATCCGAAGTATTTGTATCTGGTTCGTCCTTTTTTTCGCTTTGGTATTCCTTATGAATCCTGTAACATCGCGCGAAAGGGAACATGAGAAAAAACTTATTGAACTTGACGAAGGGATAGCACGAGTCCAAGTAGCCTACGAGCAAGAAAAAAATCAAAAAGGCGAATTATTGAAACAACGTCAAGAACTCTCTAAAAAGATTGAACTTGAAACGGCGCGCGGCCAATCTGCCAAACGTCAAATTGAAAGGAATTAATCCAGTTTCCCCCTTTCGACCTTGACGATGACCCTTCGTCAATTAACCAAGCCTCTAATTTGATATTTTCGGCAGTTTTGATATAATACTGGATACCTAAAATTCCCGAAGTTGGGTGGCACCTGTGAAACCCAAAACTTACTCTGCGAGAAACTAACCTGAAACCAAAGCATCCCCCGAAAGGAGACACAGATGCAAAATCGACTCAAACAATTGCCCCTAACCGTTCAAAAACGGGTATACGAAATCGCTGGAATGGCAGGCACGATTTGCCCAGACTTGGGTTCGGCAGAATACAACCGCGCCATCGGAGCGTTCATATTCGCAACAGCACAAGAATTACAAGACTTCCTTGATGACCACGCCAGACACAACCTTGAACACCGGATCAGCTGGTACGATGTCATGCAAGAAGTCTACAGGACCCCTCGACAAGGGCGCGTCTATCGTGAGTATCTACGGTCTCCAGAATGGAAACAGAAACGTCAAGCCGTTCTCGACCGTGCGATGCAACCCTTTATCGTTGAACCGATCATCATCCGTCGGAAGCGCGATGAATATGGGCGTTTGATTGAATATCTTGAAACGGAATGGAAGCCGACGTGTGAACACAGGCGTTCCATTTGTGAACGCAGGTGTGCCAGAGATGAACAATTCGGTCACTTGAATTGTGAATGCAGGTGTTCAAATGTTGCCGAACACGTGCATCACTGGGGCTATGAACGGGTCGGAAAAGAGCAAATCGGGATGGAGCCCGAAGCATCCGAAGAAAATGACTTGATAGCACTGTGTCGCGAATGCCACGCCGCTTTGCATGGTAAAGGAAAAATCATTTGAGAGAGCGGCACCAGTCCGTTCCGCTTGACTAAAAAATTTGATGATCGAAAGGGAAAAAGAGTGGAAACTACAGAAAACCGAGAAGAAACAAAGCAGGAAATTGAGCGTATTGAACTCATAAGGCAGTTTTCTGAGATTGATGAACATACTCGTGAAGCAAGAGTGGACCGTTATCTTCAAGTCAATAGCCGCCGGGTCATCGGTTCCCAATATTTCGCACATGCCTCTACGGAATGCGTCGCTCTCTATAGTGATGGACACTATATTGCAACTGTCATGATGACACAGGCAGTTAACGAAGGTATTCTCAAATTCGTGGCTGAGCGAAACAGTATTGATTACGAAAATATGACTCGTGAGGACTTGCTTACAACTCTATTGTCAGAAGGTATCTTTTCACAAAATTGTTTTGAAGCCTCAAAACAAATTCTGAAAAGTTTCCGAAATGATGTCCACCACATGAATCCAAAAGTTGCTGATATTTGGTTCACAGATTTGGCTAAAAAGAATATCCAGAATCTCGCTGTGATTGAACATGAGATTTGGGCTACAAGTTTCAAAGATGGAGAATTAATCCCTATCCAACCTAAGTACTGGGATATAAAGCCGGACGGAACAATGCCTATTTATTTAAGGTGAGGAATATAGCATGTTGCCAGTCCCGCAGACAAAACGAAACTGGTGGCAACGACTAACAGGGAAGTAGGATATTTTGATGGAGTTAGAACAATTGGTATTATTAATTAGCTCTATAGTTATAGCATTTGCTACTGTAGTACTTGTAGGAATAACTGCTTGGTATGCAAATTCGACAAAGAAAATACTAAAAACCATGAATAAACCTGAAATTCTTATATCTCTGTCCCCTGATCCAACAGTGTACAATATGATATATCTCTGCATACAAAACATCGGAACCGGATATGCTTCAAATATAAAGTTCAAAGGAAATCTTCTTTCCTATATTCCTCCAGTCCCTAACCATAAACCTCTATCGGTGCTTGGTATTTTTAGGTATGGCATTGACTACTTACCCCCTGGAAAAGAGATAAAAACTTTTCTATTCTATTCAAATAATATCACGACTTTGCCAGAACGATATTACAATATTACTGCTACGTATCAGGATTCGGAAGCTACGAACGGGCACAAAAAATGCTTTACACTTGATTTTTTCACGTGGGAAGATTTTTGGCAATTTGGCAAAGCCCCCAGTGACGTAGCAGAAACTTTGCAAAATAATATAGAACCGCACCTACAAAGTATAGCAGGGACGTTACAGAAGATTGATAAAGAGAGGGGGTGATGGTAAGGGTAAATTCTCAGCAGAAACAAAATCAACTGAACTTTTTTATTGACACTCAAAACCAGACATGATTTACCATGCACAAAGGAGACATCACAATGAAAACCATTCTCGCCCTCTGGATACTCTTTTCGCGACAAGCGTGTTTTCTATGCGTTCTAATGTTTTCTGAAGGTTATCCATAAACAAACTTTCCACAATCCCCTACAAGCCCCCTCCAAAGATAACCCCTGTGGTCTAACCTACCTGAACACACACAAATCACACCAGCCTTGACACAGTAAAGCCGATCGTATCCTTTCACGGAACACACCCCAAACCAATCCCGACCGACACCGAAAAGGCGGTTTAGCGGGATGGGGACGAAGCGGTACAAATTACTTCAACCCTTGCCACCCCCACCCAACACACCGAAAATATCAAGAAGAATCAGCGAGTAAGTGCCTCATGCTTCGGTTTCGCTTCACGCTTTGGTTTTTCGTTGGGCTTTGGCTTTTTGGTTTCAACTAAACGTAGTCGTAATTTAGCAAGATGGCTATAGAAGGTATCTTGCCCATCAGCAAGTGAGATGGTTTTATGAAGCCATTGTTCGCAGTTGTCTTTATAGTTGTCTTTTTTATAAACTAAAACATGATAAAGATACCGCTGTGCTATCTGGTATGCGAAGGCTTCCAAATACTCGTCATCTGGAAAACCAATTTCTAATTCCTGAAATGTACTTTCAATAAGGATGAAGTACTTGCCCTTGATGCGACTTGCCAACCCAAAAGACTTCTTATCCTTGCCATACCCTTCTTCCCATCCTATGAGCGTTCTTATTTTTGCGCGTAAAGCCTCATTAGCCTCTTGAGTTCCGGGAAATTCTTCAAGAACTTTATCATACCACAAGATTGCAGTATCTACGTGATCAATATAACTGGTATCTATGCCCAATCTACGCGGTTTGTTTTGGGAATAGAAATCACCATTCATAAGGTAATTTCGCGGTGTTGAATCCCTGTCAAATAGCCCTCTATAATCTGGAGCATCATCTTCTAACAAATTGCTTATATTAGACGTTTCCCCACTTTTTTGAGCGTTGGTATAATTAAAAACACATAACCCGACATATAGAACCACAAGTAAAACAATAAACTGTTTCCAAGTAAATCTGTTGAAATTTCTTGAAATCATAATAGACTCCTTTTTTTAGGTATTAACAAGGAGATTGTGGCACGAATTTTGAGATAAAGCAAGAAAAAATCCTTTCGAGAATCGCCTATATGCCCCTCTGATAACACCGTCGTCTAACCCTCTGAAGAAAAACCGAGCAGGGTGTGGCGTGAGTGTGTCAACGCAGATCAATATGCACGCGAGAACTACATTGTGCTATACTATCTCAAAACTTTTTTCAGGAGTGTTTATGAGACTTTTCACTTTTTCACTATTTATTATTGTTGTTATTTCTATGCTCGGCTGTTCAGCCGAGAACCCCATCTGTTCTACAAACTTTTGCGCGATCGGCGAGGTATTTCCACGTTCAGAACTGGAGGAAGGGCAGGCGTTTAGTGAAGTCGATATTGACGACTCAGTGATTTTTGCGACGCTGGTTGGTACACCAATACCAGATCAGCCAACAACCCCTGCTACTCAAGAGACAGAACCGGAGTCAATTACAGTTGCCGCTATCGTATCGGACGTTGCGGCAGGCAGTACACGTTATACCAACAAGGTCGTGACTATACAAGGTACAGTTGAAAGCGTTTTTGAGAGTGGTACGCGAACGCTGGTTACAAATAACGACAACGTAACCTTTTATGTCAGAAATCAAACCAAGCCAGAATTATTGGATTCATACAAGGAAGGCGGTACCTACACGTTTACACTGTTTATATCGGGCATTGATCCGCCAGAGGAGGAATTCAATTGGTATGCTATATGGGGGGTGATGCCTAAACAGGCGGACGTTCTTTCAGTCGATTTTGCGGACGTTATCGAGAGTGTATCACAAGGCAGTGAGGAATATCTGAACAGGTTTATCATGTTCACTGCTACAGTAAAAAATCCTGCTTCTATTTTTACAACCGACACGATCAGTCTGGTCACTGATAAGGATAACGTTATTTTTTTCGTCAGAAACCGGACGTACCCGCCCGAAATCATGGGCAAATATCAACAAGGACAATCCTATAAGTTCACAGCGTTTCTCGAAAGGATCAGCGTATCGGAGGTATTAGGTGTGTCGGCTCATAGCGTAATCGTGTTTGAGTGATGGGTGCAATGTCATGAAAAACCTAATCCTTTCGAGAACGCCCTACAAGCCCCTTCGACAACCTTTCGTGTGGTCTATCTAAACACACCTATCACAGAACAGTGTTGACGGATACCCCGTCGGTTGACGCTCCTGTGATAGCAACACCCGAAACCACACCGGAGGACATTATGCAGAGAGGCGTACAGGTAACCCAAGCGTTTCGGAATGAAATAGGCAAAGCGGTCAAAACGAAACGTCTCACAACCGGACGCACACAAAAGGCTTTCGCTTTGGAGGTTGGTACGACCGCGACAACGCTTCGAAACATCGAGATGGGTTTGTCTTTGGTATCACCGCCTTTACTGAAAAGGGTTGTCGAGGCGGTAGGTTTACCTTTCAACCCGTCAAGAAGTAGCAGCGGAATTCACTAATCTATATTTTGATGCACAGGATCGCTTGTACGGCTTCCGATAACCCTTTCGTGTAATCAACATTGCGGAATCACACCACCGGTCAGATTTTGACCTCTACAGACTCCGCGACGATGTTATTCAGGACGCTTCCGGGTTGCTTCAATAACCGTCACACTATCGACCGACAGATGCACGGCACGCAACGACAACGGAGGCTTGTCATCAGCCATTTTTTCTGTTTTTGGTCTCTGCAAACCGCTGACACGCCCTACAAACCGCAGCACGTGTGATTGGGTAGGATATTCCGCCGCAGTATCAGGATACAGGTCACGTAAGAATCGCATCGCTTCATCTTGAGACGGGTTATAGATTTTGCAGACGACGACACCGATCGGGGCGTTTGCGGCGAATTCATAACTGGGATCGTCAGGGTTGAATCCCCATACCGCTAATTCCGACCCCCACGCTCTTTGTGTCCATATATAAGAATCAGCCTTTTTTTCAAAGGTATAACTGACCAAATCCCATACCGTCGCCTCGACCGTGATTGTATCACCGATTGCAAGACCTTGCTGATCTGCGCGCTTCGTCCAGTCCAGTTTTTTCATAGAATCACAACCGGCACTGATAACGACGAATAACAACAAAAGTGTGATGTGTTTCATTTAGACTTCCTTTCGAGGTTTTTCGAGCAGTATAGCAAAACACACTGATTTTCACAACACATCTCCGAATCGTCGAAAAATCCTTTCGAGAATGCCCCACAAGCCCTCTCCAATCCCTTTCCCGTCTAACCCTCTAAACACACCAAACACAGAACAGCGTTGACGGATACCCCGTCGGTTGACGCATCTGTGAGAGTGCTATCGCAATAGGTTAGCGATCCGTGTCGCTCTTGATGCGATATTCCGGGCGTGTTTTATCACTTTTCCGGGGTGCCATCGTCGAAAAGTAGCGTGTCAAGTTCAACGACATCGGTAGAGATTTTTTCAAGGTGGTTCTCGATCGTGGACTGGGTGCGTTTATGCGGTTGGGGATCGGTGTGTTGGGTTCGGTGTTGCATTCTGGAATCCTCCAAAAATAAAAAAAGTGGGAAATTCGGCAAAATACCGAAAAATCAAGACTGCTGGATATGAGTGATCGTCTACTGTCATTGACAGGTGAGAAACGACAGAACTGGCTACTGCGGGTTTTAGGTGTGTCGAGTTGACACCGGTATCGCGCCTGAACATCAAAATTCATCCCGAATCCACCACACCACTGTCTACCCACCCAACAGTGTCACTTCACGAATTCCTTGCCCCCCATATAAACACCGATAAACCTACAACACAACAGGGGAGGCAGCACGATCGCTCCGTATGGCACCAGACACGATAAAGATGTTCAGTGAGACACCTTGACGCTAAAAGTGCCACAAAACGCAGGCTTTCGTCGCACGATTTTTTAACACTTCTCCACCCTCAATTCCACTTGCATTTTAACCCGTGATTACCGATCACGGGTTAAAGCGGACATGTATAGAAATTGCGAAAAACTATACATATCCTTTCGAGAATCGCCGATAACGCCCTCCGAAACGCCCTTCCCCACACACACACGCTACACAGGCAAGAAACTCGACAGCGAGCGGGTGACGTGCCACCCACCCGATTTTTATTGCGGAATCTCCTTGGCAAACTTTTTTATATATTTCATAATACGTAATGCACGTCAAGGGTTTACTTTAGAAACCGAAGAATTTCCCTCGAACAAGAAGCCATATCTTACGCTTGTCGGGCAACACGCCATGGCGAACCGTGAAAAAATCACTGTTACCTCTATCGAAGTAGAGGACACAGGGAGTTCCTACAAAGTTCTCATGTCCGGTAAGGATAAGTTCGGAATGGAAAGGTGGGGCGCACACGAGGAGTTCAAGAGTAAAACAGGGCAGGATACACACGCCTATGCAAAAGCAGTCTCGAAGTGCCAGAGGAATTTATTCAAAGTGCTTAACTAAAGGGGTAATCATACGGAATTGGTAGAGTTTTGCCCATAATAAGCGAATTGTTCGGTCACAAAACATATACTTTATGATTAGATTCATCAGAAACGGAGACAATTATGAAAATCGGAAAAACGGAAAAAACGCAGGAAAAATCAGCAGAACTAATTCCTGTGGAATCACAAGGAACGGGTCTGGCAGTAATAGAAAACGCGGACGTTCTGGTGATAGAAGAACCAAAGGCTACTGGTATTTCAGAGCAATCAGAAAAGCTTATTGAGAAATCCATTGCCCCAAGAACATACGAATCTTATATGAACCGTCTTGCATGCTTTGCTCGCTGGTTAAACGACAGACGGATAACAGACCAAAGCCTTGCCGATTACTGTTCATATCTATATCACGAAAGAGGCAACGCACCGTCAACGATTGAGTCCGTCCGTCTCGCAGTTAAGTGGTTTCTCAAAAATAAATTGGGTGTAAGGCAACTTGATCTACCTTATACCAGTAAGGTTATTAGCGGTATCCGCCGCGACGGGCGTGAGAGAGGGATTGGGCAACGAAAGCCGTTAACGTGGGAACAGGTAGAGCGTATCTGTGGCGTTCAAGAGGTAGACGGGACACTACAAGGGCTACGCAATTCTGCTATTATACGGGTTATGTCCGACGGAATGTTGCGGGCTTCAGAGGTCACGGAACTTAAAGTATCCGACCTTGAGGGTAAGGGATTAACAATCAGATTTTCCAAAACTGACCCAGAGGGTCAAGGAAGCCACGCGCATTTATGCGTAGAAACTCGTAGAATCCTAAAAAAATGGCTTGAGAGGGCAGAGATCACGGAGGGCTACGTCTTCCGATATATCACAAAACGGGGCGATAAGGTTGATAGCAAATATACGGGAAAAATGAGTTATAATGCTCTGCAAGCCATGATCCAAAGAAGTGCTGCCCGTGTCGGCATTACCGAGAAAATCGGCACACATTCACTGCGGATCGGGACAGCCGTATCTCTCGTTTCAAAAGGTGCTTCACTTGTTGAAATGCAAGTCGCAGGGCGTTGGAAAAGCCCAAGTATGCCGGCACACTACGCCCGAGCTCAATTAGCAGAAAACGGAGCGATTGCCCGCTATAAAGAGAGCGAAGAAGATACCGATACGGACAATGAGTTTTAGTTAAGCAATTCCGAGCATAGTTTAACTAAAAATAAACCTAATTTTTAGCCTAAAAAAAAGGAGTTTTTGACTATGAACACTCTATTGGAAAACGCAAAAGAAATCATAGATTTTTACACCCGGAGACAACTTACTGAACAGCAGATTGCAGGAATCTATGGCTACTCTGTTCAAGTAGTTACCGACCTACTTCTCTCTATGGAAGTTGAATTACACGGGGAAAACTGGAAATACGTAGAGCCACTCATTAAAACGGAAATTTGGGATCACGAACAGGAAATTGAAAGGCTCTATGAGGAAGAACGCATGTCTTCCCCAAAATTAGCGAAAATATATCAATGTAGTGAGGGGACAATCACGAATATACTCAAGGCACGAGGGGTCAAACTGCGGAGACGTAGACGCGACGAAGTTTGGAAACACGCTAAAGAGATTGTAAAACTTTACACACGCAAACGTCTGACCACACACCAGATAGCAAAGATATATGTTTGTAGTGCGCGACTCATTTGCGACATACTGCGCGAAGCAGGGGTGGAACTTCGTGACCCTACCCTTAGAACACCCGTGTGGGCTGACGGAGAGGAAATGAAAGTGCTGTATGATCAAGGTATGTCTACGGTGGAAATAGGAAAAGAATTTGACTGTAGTTCCAACACAGTCTCAACAATACTTAAATCAAGAGGGGTTAGAATGCGTGACCGCCACGCTAAACACAAGGCTTGGGGACATGCAGAGGAAATCGCCCGTCTGAATACCCAAGAGGATATGTCTCTTGAGGAATTAGCAACACAATTTGAATGCAGCCCCCCAGTCATAAGAAAAATACTAAAATCACAGGGGGTTGAAATAGATTCTGAAAGAAGACATACCGCTTGGAAGTATGCCAAAGAAATCACCCGTCTGAATACCCAAGAACGTATGACTGTTGAGAAATTAGCACATACATATAAGTGCAATGGGAAACTAATTAGGAATATATTGAAATCACAAGGGGTTGATTTATCTACCCGCCGTAATCATAAGGCTTGGGAGCATGCAGAGGAAATCGCCCGTCTGAAAGCCGAAGAAGGTATGTCTACAAGGGAATTACAAATACGATTTGAATGTAGCCGGAGTGTGATATGTGATATTTTCAAGGAGTATGGAGTTGTTCTACAGCGGTATAAAAGAAAAAACCGCTTTTGAAACGTCAGATCAATAAAGACGAAGCCACGGAGTAAGTGAGACAAAAGTGGGTATCCACCACAGCCCATTGTAAAGTTTCACACCATTCCTTAATCTGTTCAGTCCCAAGATCACAGCGTTTCATATTGCTCGTCAACGCCAGCCACACATTTTCAAGCGTATCACATATCGCTTTGTAGATTTCGGCTGGTGAGACCTCAACAGACGCAGCACCCGTAGATTGATACACCGCACCGTCGTTCGCTTGCAGATACGTCACCCAAGCGTCCCCGGTCTGTACAGCAAAACGCGCTTGCTCGGTCGTCATTTTGTCCAATCGGTGAGTGAGAGACATACCCTTCGGAATATCACTATCAGTTAATACCGCAACCGCAGCCTTTTCATTTTCGGTTTCTTTTACAGGAGCAACCACCAGTTCATTTTTTTGATTTGCTATCACTTCTGAAAAATCCATTTTGTTTTTTTACCTCCAGATAAATCGCGCCTTAAAACAAGGCTTTAAACCAGACAACGCACAGGGTAAAGGACAATTGTCACCGAACGTTTGCAATTTCGCACGCACATAATTAAATATATATGCCCGTGCGTTTTTGCAACCAATCCGTGACATTCCTAAAAATTGTGCTTTTCAATCCACCGAAACACTGTGCTTTTGTTTCGCCCGATCTGTTTTGCTATTTTGTCTATTGGCACACCAGAGGCGTAAAGTGCCAAAGCCGTCTTTTTCTGTTCTGCTTTGTGATCTCGTGCCTCTTGCCGTTCATTTTCACGGTCTTGCCGTGTTTCGTTATGCTCTTTCGGAGCGTCTTTTTCAGCCGCCAGCCGTGCAGTCGCGACAGCGGTAAGGTTAGACAGCCCACCAGCCACTTCCAAATCTTCAGGCACGAATCCCACAGCACGATTGGTGAAATCAGGGATAAGCACATTAGAGAATACGATCACTGTATTAGCAAGCCTATTAATGCGAGCGCGACCCACCGCTGGCAGCAAGCGTGCCACCACTTCTGCCTCCCAACACAACTGCCCCCGTCTATCAACATACTCACGTTTTTTCTTATCGCGGTCATAGCAGATAGGATCAGTGTCATTGCCATATAGGACTTTCACGCGGCGAGCGACAATATCTTCAGAAACTTCGGGACACCCGAATATCCAAAACACCATACCGCTTTCAGTGAAATCAAGACCCTCCATTTTGTGAAAGGACAGCACCGAGAGATTATCGGGATTGCTAAAGCGTTCAGAAATCCGATACAACATCCATAAATGTCCCAGTTTGGTTGAATCACTGTCTGTCCGCCCATCAGTGTCATTTCACGAATTCTTGACCCCCCATAAAAACGGACACAAACCCTTTACCGGTAAGGGATAAAGCCCATTTGCTTTGTATTGCACAATACGAGTTTTATCTATCGCGTCAGTCGGTATCGCTCCCAAAATTGCCAAAATCCGCTGTTTTCGTCGCATGATTTTTTGGTGTAATTGACAGGGAAAGCAAACCCGACAGAAACAAGAACGAACAACAATGCTCAACTGCATGCATGAGGAACAAGTCCCAACGAAGGACACCGCAGGCAGAACACAAACGCTGCTGGACAGAGGGTAGGATACCCGTAGCATGCAGGGGCAAGCAGATCAGATTCCCGTCGGTGAGTCTGTAGAGCCGGCGAACCCATACCCAAAAAGTCGCTACACATTTTACGAAGCGAAAATTCCGATCGCAGGCACGAACCGTCACCCGTATAGGTTAGTGGCTTTCGCGGAGTGGAACACACAGCGAGGCATTTACTACAAACACGAGCAGCCTATTGACTTCGGTTTGGAATTACCGAGAGACGAAATAGGTCTAATGGCGTGGCTATGCTGCCGCGACGACCACCCGCAGACGCATAACAAGGAGCTTGTTGTATATGAGGACGGAAGCGGTGAACTTGTAATCAACGCACACGTCAGGCTTGAATTTCCACCGAACACCTTTACAATCTCGGAAAGACAGCGGTAGCGGTTTCAATAAGGCAATCGCACAAACCGCACACGAAGGGAGAACCCAGTAAGATATGCAATCCGAAGGCACAGAAAATGGTGGGGACTTTTCAGGGTCACGAGACAAACAGGGGAGGACGGCAAACTGTTATCGCTACACAAGACCAGCAAAGCAGCAGAGATCGCACTCCAACGCTACTTTAACCAGACAAACGCATAACACCGATAAGGCAGGCAACCTACACACCGATAGTGGGGTTTAATCAAAAGAGTTGCCATTTTTGTGGCATTCTGCTACAATATATGCGTGGTAGTCCCAAAAATTGTTTGGGCGAGCCGACGGTGTGCGACCACCAATCGGCTCTGCGACTGCCATAACTTGGCTATGACAGACGCTAACCTAAATCTTATCACATGAATACCACTTTGTGTGCAAGTTTTAGGTTAGCCCTATGAAGCAACGGATTGCCAGATTCCTTCCAATCTACAATCCCAAAATATACGATACGGTGATAAATGCGTTTCTCGAGACAAGAAACGTCAATCGGTGCGTGCGAAAATGCTACCTTTATCACCACCTAACGCTTTGAGCCTTTTTAAGAAAAAAAGAGAGGAATCCATTGTGAGAAACTTAATCTTGATTTTATTGTTATCAGTTGTCGTAATCGCTTGTGACGATATGCGACAAAACGCAATGAACGTTATCAGTGAACCCGTGGCGACCGAAGAACCAGCACCCGTCGTTGAGACACAACCCCTTGAAATAACATTTGAAAACGCTTTTGATTTAGCACCGGGAATATACCGTTTTAGACCAAATGGCTTTTCAGGCACAGGCGACCCAGGCGACGAGGTTACTACTTCTTTGGATTGGGGCAGTGTCAACCTTTTTGGTGAGGAAATAGAGGGGTTGCCACTGGACACACCGAAAGTGTTAATCATTATCGAGCTGAATCCGCAGCCTTATGAAAAAATGCTCAACGGGAAGTTAGCGATTGAGTTTGAGCGTCTGGCAGACGGAACTGTTATAGTTGACGAATTACTTGTTGAAATCGGTGAGAAACTTCGAGAGGGGACGGAACAAGGTGGTGAGAGAGGCAACAGATACACCTACACCTATATCGTTTATCAAGGCACTGCTTTAGAAAACCTTACGCACCCCGATCGAGCTTTTGAATACGAATAACGTCTACAACTTCACACCGACAAAATGAAGGAGTCGCAATATGCGAAAGCAACTCACCGCCTGCGTGCTGATATGCCTAATTTTCGCAACGCTGACACCCGCGCAGAACCACGAGAACGAAACTGACAACTTTCGCAAAATAGGGTTGTTAGGGAAACTTCTATCTGCCTCCTTCAAAATCCTATTTGTTATCTCTATATTCTACTCAATCATTGCATATGCCAAACAATTTCTGAAATTCGCATTTTACAGGATCATACACTGGTATCGCTTATCTCAACTGCCTACAAAGCGTAAAAGGAATTGGCAGAAAGAGGTAGGGGACTTACAAAGTTTTGAAGGGACAGTAAATTTGTTGGCTATGGAAACAAGGGACAGTAAATTTGTTGGCTATGGAAACAAAGGATTTGATCTCTCTGTTTGAGTGGTTATACCTAATGCCTGGAAAGAACTACTACAGGGGTTTATTGCTTACGAGAGTCATACCAGAACTGAAAAGACGTGGCTACAATTTTTAAGAGTCGTTACCCAGTGAGAAAGGCGCACCGAACACACACCTATTGAAAGACAGAACAGGGAGGTGAACCCCGTGGAAGAATCAATCATAAAAGAAGCAATCACAGGTATATTACTCTTAGTCTGGATTGCGTTAGGTATTGGCTTGGCACACAAGTGCAGGAAAAGTGGTGTGGTAACCCACTTGGCACTAAGTTTTTTCTGCACAAAAGGGTATGTGCTATATTGGATTTGTTACGGCTTACCCAGTTTGTTAGTTAGAGGCGTGATAAAACTTTATCGGTATAAGCAAGAACGGCGGGAAACGGAGTCAGCAAACGAATAGCACCATACAATTTCGGCAGGCGAACCAATACGGCAAGCCTGCCAATCACCCAGTAGATCGCTATCCTTACAGGAGGTAAACGAATGGACTTCATTAGAGGCGTGTTGATAACAATCGGATTGCTGACAGTCGGATTTACGCTAATAGGAATTCTCAAAGATTGCGGGGGACAGAAGACTATTACAATCCTTGCACCTTTGAAGTCGGTGAGGAAATAGAAGTTACAGCGTTTTCAAGAGGATCCGGAAAATATATTGAGCTCACAATTCAGGGGTGTGACCAAAATGTAGTTTTGAGAATTATCGGAGTGCCACCACAACAAAAAACTGGGAGACGTAACAAAATACAAAGTCGTGAAAGTCGTCAGTGACTACTCTTATGACGTAGAAGTAATCAAATAAAGTGTTTATTAAGTGTTGTAAATGTTATCGTTTACAATGTAATACCCACCACCGAGCTTATAGCACCGAACAACCTTCAAATGTATAGAGACACCACAGAGGAACGCACATTTCAAATGCTACAAAACTTGTGAGTGGTGCTAACCTTCAATCCTTTTTCAGTATTGCCTGTTCCCGGTAATCAGTTTCTATGAGTGAGAGAAAATCATTGATAAATTGGAATAGAACTGTCCACGATTGCTGTTCTGTATCATTCCATTCGGTCATGTCTATCTTGTCGGGGTGAATGTGTCGTAGAAAGTTTCTGCGAAGTGCTTGCCAGTTTTCTGGTGACATGTCAGGCATTTCTGCCCATTTGCTACTCGCTGAAGCTAAAGCGTTGTCCCGTGTGATAAAGTCTGGATCAAAAACAATTTTCATTGCCTGTTTTTGGTCTATGACTTTAGGTTCTTCTGTGGGTTCAGTGATTGGGGGGGCTAAAAGGGACGGTTGGGTTGGTTCTGGTTCTGGTTGAGGTAGCTTGAATTCTAATTTCTCTTTTTCCTCTTTGATAACGGCAGGGGCGGATTTCTCTTTTGCTATCACTTCGTCAGCGCGACCGGCACGGGATACCTTTTTTGCGCGGTCTATTGACCGTGTGCCTACGCTTGCTTCCTCTGCCATTTCTTTCCGAGTTTTGACCACCTCGCCATTTGGCGAAGTGGTCTTATGCTTATCCGACATTCTATCACCGCCACCAGTTTCCCACTCATGTGCCTCTACAACAAGCTGCCCGCGTTGGCTTTCAGCTAAGTGTCTGCGGTGTAGGTTCTTGGACATAACATATTCACTGGGGTCAAAAACAGTCAAAGGCTTAAATACGAGTTCTTCCAGCCTATCAACCTTTTTGGCTATTTTGTATCTGTGCCAGCCGTCAAGGATTTTACCTTCATACGTGATAATAACGTGGTCAGTGAACCCATTTTTATCAATGTCTGCTTGTAAGGCATTGAATTCTTCTGTGGGTATATCACCGAAAATAGCGGATAAATGGTGGCGTTCATAATTCATGTGGGGTTTCCTTGTGTGGTGGTTGGATTGATAGTTAAACGTAAGATTGGTAAGACGGTTTAATCTATTTTCCTAAAGGTGAGGCAGTAGTGGTGGACGTTATTCGTGGCGTATGTGGTCGGGTATCCGTAAATATCGAGCCTGCCTTGGTCTTTACACCAAATCCGTTTGCCTTTCATTTCCCATAGATTTGTATTTACCAGTAACATTCCGAGTTGCCACGCTATTGGCACAAGTTTCCCTTCGTAGTTCAAGTTCTGTATAATAATTGTGAGATACTTATTGGGTTTCAGCACTCGGTGCGCGCTTGTGAATAGGTCGAGCAGTATGCTGAGGTAGACGTTGACTTCCTCTATGTTGCCTATGTCGTGTTCGTTGTCGCTGTATACTAACGCTTCACCCCGTTGCTCACGCTTCTTATGCCGAGTGTCCTTGAATTGGAATACCAGCGTAGGACATAGACCCACCTATGAAAATCTTTAAAGGCAAAAAAACACCGGACGGCTGTATCGTTGAACTGGACAACGAAGGCTACACCACGCAACTCTCCCTCGAAAAGAGCCTACAGGTAGTAGATCACAGCCCCGACGGATACCAGTGCGGATATTCAGGCTCAGGTACTGCTCAACTCGCCGCGGCAATCCTAAACGAAGTCACCGACGACTCCGAGCTCACACGCACCTACTACCAACTTTTCAAGTTTGACCACGTCGCTAAGTGGGACGGGGTAACCTTTGAGATCAGTGAGGACGAGGTTAGGACTTGGCTACAAGAAGTCGGCGCGCCGATCGAACCACCCAACCCGGTAATGAGACATTCGGAAACAGGCTGAAAGCGTGAAAGGCATTGACAGGCTTTCAGTAGGTAAGAGAAAAGCGAAAAAGAGGCAGGAAAACGAACGAAACAGAATATACAAACGTTACATTCACTACCGTCTTTTACCAAAAAACTGGCAAGATCCGCCCAAAAAACACCCTTTTTTATACCATAGGTTAAGTTTTGATACCTGAAATAGTCATAACAAATTGGTAAACTTTACAATTTCACACAAAAACGGCAGCGGTGAACGTTAAAATAACAGGTGAATGAGTGCTTGATAATCCGTTTGTCCTTAATCCCTGCTTTTAAGTGGGGTCAGTCAACCTCTATAAACCAATAACACAGTTTCTGATCAATCCGTCCAGTAAAATCCCTTGTATTTTTTCCGTTCAACTGATAATTTGTCAATACAGCCAAATGGCATAGGAGCAAGTTGTGTTCTTTTCCAATGATCATTTCAAGATAATCAACCAGAGCATACTGAAGACACGAGCCATACCGAGAGAGACGGTTGATCTGATAGTCACGTCCCCGCCCTACAATGTGGACATTGACTACAACTCTAATGACGACGCACTCTCTTATGAGGATTATCTCGCCTTTTCCAAAAAGTGGTTCACTAGCTGTTTGCGGTGGCTTAAGCCTGACGGTCGCTTCTGCCTGAACATTCCTCTCGATAAGAACAAAGGTGGACAACAGCATGTCGGGGCGGACTTAACGAATCTCGCAACAAAAGTCGGCTTCCAGTATCACTCCACCATTGTTTGGAACGAGGGGAACATATCGCGACGCACGGCATGGGGGTCATGGCTGAAAGCCTCCGCCCCGTATGTAATCGCACCTGTTGAGTTGATTTTGATTCTCTACAAAGAGGACTGGAAAAAAACAAGCGGGAGCGGTATCTCGGATATGACTAAAGACGAGTTCATGCAATGGACAAACGGGCTTTGGACATTCCCTGGTGAGAGTAAAAAACGCATTGGTCACCCTGCCCCTTTCCCACTTGAGTTGCCACGACGCTGTATAAAATTATTCAGTTATGTCGGTGATACCGTCCTTGATCCGTTCATGGGCAGTGGCACGACTTTACTCGCAGCCTACAAAAACAGGCGACGTAGTATCGGAATAGATATTGACGAAAACTACTGTCGGCTGGCACAGGAAAGGCTGCGCCAAATGGAATTATTTGCAGAAAAGGAAAGTGGAATGGCAAAAACAATTAGAGAACTTGTGTTAGAGTATTTCAAGGCTCACCCGAATGAAGAACTTACGCACGATCCCGTCGTTGATTGGGTAACAGAGCAACGCGTCCAAATGGGACACGAACCACCGAGAGACGTGTGGAGAGAGGTTCGGAAGCTTCATGAGGAGGGGATACTTGTGAATCCCAGTCGGGGTGTATACAAATACGACCCTGAAAGTGAAATGTAGTATGCAGAAAAAAACGATACGGGCATTAGTGCTTGAGTTCTTTCACGATCACCCAAACGAAGATATGGAACACGACCCAGTTGTTGATTGGGTGACAGAACAGCGCGTCGCAATGGGCTACAATCCACCGAGAGACGTGTGGAGAGAGGTTCGGAAGCTTCATGAGGAGGGGATACTTGTGAATCCCAGTCGGGGTGTATACAAATACGACCCCGATTACGTTCACGATACCGACTTGCAAGATTTTTCTCCAGCAGTTAAGCAGGCTATTTTTAAGAAAAATAACTATCGTTGCGTCGTTTGCGGATTGGGCAGAGAGGACGGTGTCAGTATTGCTGCCGACCACAAAAAGCCGAAATCAAAAGGTGGTGACAGCAGCGTTGAAAATGGGCAGACACTTTGCTATCAGCATAATTCAATAAAGAAAGACTATGGTCAAACTACAGCTGGTAAAAAGTATTTCATAGAAATATACAATACAGCAGTGGAAAACCAAGACGAGAAAATGATAGCGTTCTGCAAAGCCGTTTTTGACGCGTATGACGACCATGATATGAACGGTTATATTGAGCGTCCAGATCGTAATACGTCGTTGTTCTAATCATAAATGTAAGGGAAATACTATATGGCGAAAAGCGTTGAAGAACTTATACTCGAATTTTTCGCAGACCGCCAAAGTGAAGAATTCGGACCAAGTGACGCAGTTGACTGGGTAACACCACGGTATGAAGAAGAACACGGTGAGCCTCCGAGAGACGTTCCTCGAGCCGTCAGAAAACTCGCTCAAAAACGAAAATTGATTAGAGTCGGTTATGGTGTCTATAAATACGACCCTAACCAACCAACAGAAACTGAATCGCAGGACTTTTCTGAAGCTGACAAACAAGTAATTTTTGAGAGGGATAACTACCGGTGTGTTTTTTGCGGTATGGGTGAGAAGGACGGTGTTGACATTGCTGCTGACCATATAATCGCTTTAGACAACAACGGGACAAACGACCTTGATAATGGACAAACCCTCTGCACTACACATAATAATCAGAAGGACAACTATAATCAGATAGAGGCAGGTAAGCGGTTTTTCATAAAGATTTATGAGGCAGCGGTCGCTAATAAAGACCAGAAAATAATAGCATTTTGTCAGTCTGTGTTTGACGCGTATGACCACCACTACATGAACGGGCATATACCGCGTCCCGACAAAGACGACTGAAATGGTCTATTTTAGTCTGATAATCTTGCAAGCCCTTTGGGAGGAACTAAGAAATGTTTGATTGGATATTGAAAAACCGTTCTCATTGCTATGTTCTTTTTTTAATCGTTATCTTATTTGCTTGTGAAACGAAAGAAACAAAAGAAACAGTGGAGTTTACAGAAATCAGCATGCCAACTATCGTCAACGACCTTGTCGGTGGCGGACTTCTCTATGAAGACAAGCATATAAAAATAAGAGCAAAGATCGAAGAGATTACCCCACGGGGTAGCATAAAACTGCACACGCACCACCAAAGGATATTTTTTCATACCTATACGATAGAAAACCCTGAAATCCTTAAGCAGTATGAAGTGGGGAAGTCGTATACATTCAAGTTGCATGTATACGGAATATCCCATATTACTGTACCTGGAACCCCACTTCATATAAGTATCCACGCCAAAATTTTAGAGTAATCGCTTTTGAGAAAGGAACACACCGTGAAAATCTTTAGAGGCGAAAAAAGAGAAGTCGGTGGGTGTGCCGTCCAAGTGGAAAACGACGGCGATATTGCCGAACTGTCACTTGAGAAAAGTTTTGAGATTGTCCAGCATTCACCAACTGGTTTTCAGTGGGGCTACAGAGGCTCAGGTCCCGCCCAACTTGCCGCGGCAATCCTCTACGAAGTCACCGACGACCCCGAACTTACACGCACCTATTACAAATTTTTCAAGTTTGACCACGTTGCGAAGTGGGGTGAAACCTTTGAGATCAGCGAACTTGAAAGCCATGATTGGTTACATTGGGTAGGCGCGTTAGTAGAACTGCCAAGACCCTCGTTGCTATCAGAATGAGATAAATTGAAAAGGAGAACACTCACTTGGAATTAATCTTCCCCGCGTCAAAAATTCGCCACTATGCCAATTTATACGACAAAGACTATGATAAGCCGATAGAGAACCTTGTCCGTAAAGTCAGGGGAAATGGCTACCTCACCGCAGACGATCTATTAGACCTTGACAAGTGGAAACTGGACACCGGACGCAACCAGCACAACATTAAAAAGAATGAACAGCAGCAAGTGGGGATTGTTGAAGATTTGACAGAACTTGCTTTTTCTGCTAAAACCGAACTCGGTCGGTTGAGGTGTCTTTTCGCTTTGAAGGGCGTGAAGCTACCCGTAGGATCGGCAATCCTACATTGGTTTCACGAAGACGACTACCCCATTTGGGATTTTCGCGCAAGAGAGAGTGTTCAGTATGACGAAAGCCTTTATGACCACTGGTTTGAAGGTTGGATAGCCTATATGAATTTCTGTAAGAAAACAGCCAAAGAAAACAGGGTAGATATGCGGACGTTAGACCGCGCACTTTGGAAATACTCAAAAATGAAATCCCAAGGTGAAATTTGAGTATCAGAAATGCTTCAACCGACAACCCCTATTTTCTGCAACCACTACCGTTTATCTACGTTTGTCTCATTAAATCTATTTAGAGAGGATATGAGACAAATGTGGATTACAATGGGTGAGGCTGAAAAGATAGTACCTGTCGCCCGGTCAACTTTTCGGAAGTATGCAAAGGCTGGTAAGTTCTCTACGTCTACCAATGCGAGGGGGCTACAGATCGTTCAAGTCGCTGAATTGGATAGGTTCTTTGACGGCAACCTGAAGCCACTACCGAATCAGAACGGGAACGGCAATGGACAGCCAGAGACACATAATCCGTCCGATATAGACCACAACGGACAATCAGAGACAGCCGAAAAAGACCAGAATGGACAGGTAGAGACACCCGCGCACACACAGGAAATCATTGAGTTACTCAAGTCCCAACTCAAAGATACAAAGGCTGAACTCGTAGACGCAAAAGACAGAGAGACAAAATTGTTGTCTATGCTTGAGACAGAACAGGAAAAGACGAGACTGCTTATGATCGCCCCGCCACCGTCAGAACCAGAGAAAAAACGGAAGCCGTCTATTTGGGGCTATTTTCGTCTACGAAGATAGTCCAGACCTCACTGACAACTCCACCCCCCGACAACCGCACTCAGCAACTTTCTCTAAATATATCTTGAAGTTGAAATAGCCGGTAAAAAAGTGGTATACTACTTTTATCGAAAACGCCCGATAAAGTAGGAGAAAGAATTTCATAATGTCTGACGAAACGAAAAATAACCTACCTGTAGAAGCAGCAGAAAAAACAAAATCTGTGTTTGACGAAGCCTCTAACCTTTTGCAAGATCAAGCTATCCCTGATCCAGTAAAACGGGGTATATGGGCAGTATTGAAAAGGTTTAGTGCTGCTGCACTTGAAGTGCCTGTTGAATGGCTTGAGCGAGGCATTACCGAGAGGCGGGCAGAATCAGAAGAACGGATTAAGTTTGTAAGATCAGTTAATGAACAACTCATTCAACAGATAAAAACTGACCCTGAATTCACCGAGAGAGCCTCAAACATGTTTGCACAGAGAATACTCCGAGAGCGATTCAATCTTGAAAAAACTTTTAAGTTTGCTGTAGACATATTTAAGAAGAAGTACAACAATTCAAGGAATCAACAGCCTGATATAGAAACGGAAGAAACAATCAGCCCGGATTGGTTCAACATTTTTGAGAAAGAGGCAAGCCAGAAAAGCGACGAGGATATGCAGCGTCGTTTTGCTAAAGTCTTAGCCGGTGAGATTGAGAAACCGGGTTCGCATTCAATCAAGGCAGTAAAAGTTCTCGGTGATATGGATCGACGTACAGCGGATTTGTTTCAAAAATTGTGTTCGGTATGTATCGTTCTTGGAGTCCCTGTTGAGAAAGTTATTATTGACATTAGAGTCCCCGCCGTAGGGGGAAACCCTGGGCAAAACAGCCTTTCAAAATACGGTTTGTCTTTTAAGAACCTCAATATATTAAATGAGTATGGTTTGATTATCTCAGACTACAACTCCTACAACGACTATCACTTGTCTATAGCGAACAAGAATAACCGAGTCACTATCCCATTCCAATACCAAGAGCGATTTTGGGTTTTAAAACCCTCTACAGAGCGAGCAGAAGGTAATGAGTTTAGAGTACCGGGTGTTAGGCTTTCCAATGTTGGGCAAAAGTTGTTCCATATCGTTGAGCAAATCCCTACGCCTCAATTCACTCAAGAGCTTAAGGAATTCTTTAAAAAACAGAACCTACAAATGCTTGAAGCTCCTGCTCCGGTTGTTGTTCGACACACACCATAGCAGAAAACTGTCAAATGGGAAGATAAAATGAAACTCCTTTCCTCAATATAAGTTTATAGTATAGATTTGTACTTGTCCAGTTCCAATTGGATAATCTCCTGCTGCCTCTCATACTTGGAAGGCATAGCAGCAACAGCCCACTGGAGCATATCAACCCAGTCCAGTATCTGATCAACCCCAAGATCACGACGTTTTACATTGCCAGTCAACGCCAGCCACACATTTTCAAGCGTATCACATATCGCGTCAAATTGCTCTGCCGGCGTAACCTCAACAGCCGAGGCCCCCGTTGACTGATACACTTCACCACCATTCGCCTCCAGATACTCCAACCAAGCCGTGCCATTTCGGATCGCCCAAGCCACCTGATCTACCGTTATTTTGTCCAATCGGTTTGTCCTGGGCATACCCGCAGGAATATCGCGCTTATACCCTTTTCTTTCAGCAGTATATTTGCAGAAAAATGATTATTTTTCTTGACATGCAGGAAGGAATGGGGTATAATTGATTGCGTAAAGGTAGCCCAAACTACTTTTACAACCACCCGTATATTTTCCATAGTCGGGAAAAATCCTTGTAGGCTTGGGCAGGCGGATTGATCCCCGCCAGCCCAAGCCACCTTCCCACAAAAGCAAACAAGGGCGGGCGGTCAAACAAGGAGTAATTTTTCACAGACTATGGGGACCTATCCCCAACAAAATAAAAAATCAATAACTTTGTCTGCATATAGACAAGGGGAGATTTATATCATGTCGACATTGAACGGACATAATGGGGCGCATACAACCCCGATAGCCGGTCTATTGCCAAACATAATTGGGGAACGGGACAAGCCCGAATCAAATCGGGACGAGCACATAATAAAAGGTGGGACAGGGCGTAAAGTTTCGGATTGTATAAACTGAAAACAGCGCATGCATATATTGAGAGAACTTACCCGATTGATTGAGGAGCGTAAACAAAAACAGGAAGGTTTTCAATACAAAGACGTAGACGAGTGGTATAAAACCTTTACAAAGATTTGTGAGGACGGGAGTTTAGAAGTTTTAGAACCCCGGTTAGCATACAAGGGGTTTCTCAAAGCCGACGAAGTCGAATGCGTTCCGAAAGAAATTTTAGACATTATCAAACTGACCGAACCCGAACCCGAACCTAAACCAAAGCCTGTAGCAGAACCGGAAGAAGTATCGGAAGTCGTCATGGAGGACGTAAAAGAACAACTCATTGACGAGGCTGTTACAGAAAAGGCATTGGCACGCCACAACAATTCGGGTATCGCTCTTTACAGTTCCTACATAACACCAGACGCGGATAAGGTTCTTGACGGTATCTCATTACGAATGGCTCATAAGGTCTATAAGTATCTCGCTGGCAATATCGAAGTGCGGTCGGGCAAGACACACAAACGGTCTCGCACAGAAATCATGGGGCATTTCGGTATTAGTGAGCGCACATGGCGCAGGGTAGAGGCGGAATTTCGGAAACACGGGTTGATAGAATACCACACAGAGGACAGCCGTAGGAGTTATGACCAGCGTGTTATGTTCATACTCCCGCATGTGAAGGACTGGTATAACAACGTCCAAATTCCCGTAGAGAGACACAAGCGAAAAACCCAAGCGGTCAAGAGTTGACCGTGTGGTGGTCAACAGGTGTCCGTCAGGCGGTCAAGAGTTGACCGCTTAACAGGCGATAAACCCAGTCGTGACGGGGGTTCGCTGAAATGTAAGACGTATTTAAGAATTTAAAAAGAGTTCTTTAACCGAAATGACTCGATTTATATATGTTTAATTTTAAGAGGGGGTTTCACAGATTATCTTTACAACCTGATATACCGTCGCGGGAAAGACTAAAGCAACCCCAGTTAAGCAGGGCAAAGAAAAGAGGTCTTGGATATAGAAATAAAAAATGAGGGCAGTCACTGGAATTACCGCCCAAAGGAAGGAAAATGAAAAGCGAGGGCAGGGTAATAAAAAAGAGGTTCGGCTGTATAAACTACTTTATCTGCTTTCAGTCAACCAAAGAAAATCAAAGCGACAACGCTAAACAAAAGCGAACTCGTAATCAGATATTGAATGAGCTGGAAAAAGCACCGAAAACAAATGCAATGAACGCCATTCACGGACCGGCACAACAGGCAACAGCACGTTGACAGTCGTTTTCGACAGCCCGACCGTTCCGCAAAGGTTTCGTCTGATACGCGAAGTTGATCGGCATGTTCTGTGACCTTTTCGTTCAAGGTTATCTTTTTTCTTTTCTTGAATTTACGCACTCCTACAGCCCCTTTCATTGACAAATCTACCAGCCTCAGGCTTCGCTTTTGCCGACTCAGAGGTTACCGCGGACGGCACGCCAGACGTGAAACTCCGATACCCTTATCGGGATTGCTAAAGCGTTCAGAAATCCGATACAACATCCAAATTCATCCTATATCCACCACACCACTGTCTACCCGCCCAACAGTGTCACTTCACGAATTCCTTGCCCCCCATATAAACACCGATAAACCCACAACACAACAGAGACGACAGCACGATCGCTCCGGGCGACACCAGACACGATTTAGGTGTTCAGTGAGACACCTTGACGCTAAAAGTGCCACAAAACGCAGGCTTTCGTCGCACGATTTTTGGCACTTCTCCACCCTCAATTCCACTTGCATTTGTACCCGTGATTACCGATCACGGGTACAAGCGGAGCCGATAACGCCCTCCGAAACGCCCTTCCCCACACACACGCTACACAGGCAAGAAACTCGACAGCGAGCGGGTGACGTGCCACCCACCCCGATTTTTATTGCGGAATCTCCTTGGCAAACTTTTTGATTTTTTCTATAATACGTATTTCACATCAAGGGTTTACTTTAGAAACTGAGGAGTTGCTCAAGTCACAGCTTGAGGATACAAAGGCTGAACTCGTAGACGCAAAAGACAGAGAGACAAAATTGTTGTCTATGCTTGAGACAGAACAGGAAAAGACGAGACTGCTTATGATCGCCCCGCCACCGTCAGAACCAGAGACAGAAAAAAAGAAAAGGTCTCCGTCCATTTGGGGCTACTTTCGTCTACGCAGATAGACTGCTCTCAAAGCAAAAACCGACAGGCAGGTGGCAAAGGCTCACAGGCAGGTAACACAAAAGTATTGACTTATTGTCCTATTGGTGAATATGATATAATGCAAAAAACGCCCGTTAGGAAGTAGAAATGAACGTTAAGAACCGGACAATCTTTTGCCATGATAATCTCTATATTTTACGCGGATTAGACACCGAATCCGTAGACCTGATTTACCTCGATCCCCCATTCAATTCCAAGCGCAATTATTCCGCCCCAATCGGCAGTGAGGCTGCTGGTGCTGCGTTCAAGGATACTTGGACACTCTCAGACGTAGACAACGCTTGGCACGGGGAAATCGCAGAGCGAGAGCCAGCACTCTATCAGGCTATCCACGCCTCCGAGCTTACACACGGCAAAGGTATGAAGTCATATCTCATAATGCTGGCAGTCCGTTTACTTGTTAAGCCGTCAACAGAGGAAGCGATTTATAGCAAGAAAATGAGTGACGCTGTGGCACTTCAACTCATGAGTGAATTAGAACTGAAAATCCTATCCGATCAAGTGACAGACCTCTCCGAAGACGATCGCCCCGACAACCTCACCAAGCAACTTTCTCTGGATATACCTTGAAGTTGACATAGCCGGTGAAAAAGGGACACACTCCGCTTATCACAAACACCGATAAATAAGAGAAAGGATTTCGTAGTGTCTGACGAAACGAAAAAAGACCTGCCCGCAGGAAATGAAAACTCCGCTACCTTCACAGCACGTATAGTAGATACCCCGAATCAAGATACTAATGGCAATTACCAATCTACGAATTACAGATCGGTAGTAGATAAACGCACTGGCGCGCCTATTTCCAATCGGTATTATGACAATTGGTATCATTTTTCGGGGACTCTGACTTCAATAATTATCAATGGACAAGAACAATGTATACCTTCTGAACTAAAAATTGATATTTGCGTTGCAAATAGAGGGAATGTGCAATTAAAGTATATTCTCCCACTCATGAAACGACGCTCCTATGTAAATTAGGACTTACGCAATAATGTTTGACATAGACTTCCAAAACCACTAATATAGTGCTTGAGGAGGTAAATTAGAGATGGTTAGCCCGACACGTCTGGATTATTGTCAATATCTACTCAGCACGCCTATCAATTATACACTGACACATTTCGCAGATCACTCTGAGAACTTCAGTCATGATCAGATCACCCGTTATCTATCAGGTGATCGTCTGACCCCGCGCCTGCTCTGGGAACATGTCAAGTCCGACTTGGTGGCGGATGCTGATGGATACCTTATCTTTGATGATACTGTCATTGATAAACGCTATGCCAAGAAGATAGCACTCGCCAAGAAACAATATTCTGGCAATGCTGGGGGGATCGTCAACGGTATTGCTATTGTCACCTGCGTCTATGTCAATCCGAAGTTAGACCGGTATTGGTTGATTGATTACCGTATTTACGATAAACAAGGCGACGGTAAATCAAAGTTAGATCATGTCCGAGATATGCTCTCGGTCTTGATATATTCTCGTGAAGTCGTTTTTTCAACAGTGTTGATGGACGCTTGGTATGCCAGCAAACCCCTTCTGCTTTACATTGAAAGTCTTGATAAGACATATTATGTTCCCTTGAAATGCAATCGTCTTGTTGACGATTCTCAGAATAGTAAACCGTATCAACGCATTGATACGCTCCAGTGGACAGACGCAGAACAACACTCCGGCAAACGTGTGAAACTTCATAAGTTTCCCAGAGATCATAAGGTGAAAGTTTTCCGGGTAGTGTCCTCCGGGCGCACGGATTATGTCGTGACCAACGACTTGAGTCAATCAGATGTTTCAGATACACAACAGGTGTGTCGCTGGCGCTGGAAGGTTGAACAACTTCACCGGGAAGCGAAACAGTTGACAGGTTTGGAAAATTGCCAATGTCGTCTCCCGCGTATTGTTCGCAATCACATCGCCGCTGCGTTTCTTGTTTGGGTGCATCTGATGCGCAAAGCGCATGAAACAGCTCAAACCCTTTATCAAGTCAAACACGGATGGCTTTCTGAATATCTCTGTCAACAACTCAAATCACCTATGCTAAAAATCGATGCTGCGTAAGTCCTATAAATTTTGAGGGGGTCCCACAGCGGGTAGATAAATCAAGTGTCACAGCCATAGACCCTAAAGATATAGAAGACGCTCACGAAATCTATGTAAACGATGAATGTATAGAGACAATCAAAATTGAACGTCTAACAATGAGGTTCAGGATCAGCGGTTTCTGTAGAGATATTATAGGGTATATGAAAAAAAACAAAATTCAACTGATTGTAGGAATTTTTGTAGGTGTCCTGATCACCGTAGTCGGGGGGCTAATTCTATATTTCATACTTAAGAAGTGAATTTTAAATCGGAAAAAAGGAAAAAGCAAATGCATAACACCGTGGACAATCACACGCCAAACCCTCTTTGCTTACGGCAATAACGCCTGATACCGAGCCAACTCAGCCTTGATTACACCTTCTGCCTTCCATACCCACACGGCACTACCTCCACAGCAAAGGAGAGCGTATCAACCCAATCTTTGTATTGTGAGGGCTGAAGATCAGCCCGTTGCTCTTTTTTCGTAAATATGGCATACTATGCGGAAACAAGAACGAAAGGAAGGGCAAGAGCTATGGAAATAGGACTGATAATCGTTACACTTTTTCTCACTTCTATTGGAAGTGCGACTGCCTGCGCAATAATCGCATACAACAGAGGTGTAAACTCTGGTGTCTGGGCTGTTTTAGGTCTGATCCTCAATATCGCCGCGCTCCCATTCGTCGCGATAGCACTTCCGACTCAATCTAAAATAGACGAAAAAGGTCTTGTGTCACGCACTCACAAGAGGTGCGGATACTGCGACGAAGTTGTTAGACGTAAGGCTGTCAAGTGCCGATATTGTCACTCAACGTTGGAAGTCGAAGAACCTCAGCAGAAATAACCCGACAACTCACAGCAATCCGATCACTTTACTAATCTTGAAGATATGAAAAAGTAGATTATAGTGTTGTTTGTTTTTAATAGGTGTCTATTTCCGACTGGATAATCTCAACGTGCCTTTCATACCCCGACGGCATTACCTCTAAAGCCGACTGTAAAGTTTCAACCCATTCCGGTATCTGATCAGCCCCAAGATCACGACGTTTCATATTGCCAGTCAACGCCAGCCACACATTTTCAATCATATCACATATCGCGTCAAATTGCTCTGCCGGCGTAACCTCAACAGCCGAGGCCCCCGTTGACTGATACACCTCCCCACCATTCGCTTTCAGATAAGCAAGCCAAGCGTCACCATTTCGGATCGCCCAAGCCCCCTGATCCGCTGTCATTTTTGTTAGGTCGGTCGTCAGACGTATACCCAAAGGAATATCGCTATCAGTTAAAACCGCCACCGTCGACGTTTCAGTTTCAATCTCAAGAGGGACAACCTCACCACTCTTTGATTTATCACCAGCAAGATTAGTTATATTGTGTTCTCTAATTTCCTCTAAAATCGCAAATTTCATATAAATCCCCCTTTTAATCATACAGATAAAATTACAGAAATATTACAGATAGTTCTGTAATAAATAACCCTCGTATTGACTGGGTTAGTGGCATAATTACAAAATTATAGGTACAATTGGGTTTGTAAAAGGAATTGCTCTTTTCGGGGTGGTAATCACCTAATTAATAAAAAATCAATTTTTTTCTTTAATCTGTAATTACCCCTCTTACCCCTGTCATAACAGGGTTTTTTTATTACAGAACTATCTGTAATATTTCTGTAATTTTATCTGTATAAGTCTCTACTTGATAGCGAAGTAAAGAAGCGATCCCCTTGACGATTTAGTAGCTCCCAACATATCGTGTCTGCGCATATACTCGCACGCTGTTATGACTTCTCCTCTGTCCGCCCAGTTCATTCTGTTATGTATCTGTGAGGCTAACAATTTGGGCGCGTTCCGTAAAATTTCTATAATACGCTTTTCAACCTTGCTCTGTTTGGAAGGCGCGAAATCGCCAAATACTTTCTCAACAATGCTGTTGGTATACTCCGATAATCTGATAGCCAGTTCCAAATGTTTAAGCTTTATCACTGTGTCGTTTGCTTCATTCAGTAGGCAAGCGAACAGCAACGAATTCTTTAGCACGTGAAACTTTGCGCGCTTGAGTGATTCAGATACAAGTTGGTTCTCTAATCCCTCAATGTATTTACCCAATTCGTTTGTGAATTCTTGCCCGTATTTCTGTGTTTGGCTATCAATTGTAAATTCTGTGCCGAGCGGGAACTTACCGCGGATACTTCCTAACTTTTGGACACAATCGTTCCACTGCTTTTGCGGGAACTTTTCATAAAGGAATAGGTCGGGCTTTGGGTTACCCAAATACCACTCAAACCTGTTCGTCAACCCGCCAGCAATATAGCTCGTGTCTAATGCTATTTCAATCAACTCAATCGTTGAAGCACCTATCATTCCGAAAGTGGGGGACTTGGCAGAGGTCGCACCGCCTTTTGTAGGCGAGTCTACTTGGTTTTCGTGGTCGTATAACAGCATTAGGGTTTCAAGCATACCCGCACCTGTTATTTTGTTCGCCTTCTGAAGTATCCCGCCAAACTCACCAAAGAACCCACATAATCTTATAGATTCCTCTGGTGCTTTTGAATTTAGGATATGTTCAATCATTTCGTTGTCATACCTGAACATTTCAGCGAACCCGCCACTATAGGATACATTGTCCTCGTTGTCAGTATATTCACTCGGGTCATTGAATAGGTTAATTAATCCTTCGCTTGTTGCCAGAGCCGCGAGTTGGATTACATTTGGGTTAGAGTCCCGAAGCATACCTTTTGCTAACTTCAAAGAGTTGCCTTTATTGGTACTTGCAGTCCCGCCTATTAATCCTGTAAAGAAGTTGGGGTAGATAACAGGGTCTGTCTCAATGTATACACCTCTACCCAAAATTATGGATATGAGTTGCTTCATTGTCGCGAAAATAAATGCGTCCGGTATAGGATTGTTTCCGAACCCGACTCTGTAATCCTCAAATATGTCAAAGAAAATTTCTTTAGGGAAATCTAAAGCTTCTTTCTCTGCTTCTGTCTCGGTATCAATATCGGTGTCTGTCCACCTTGGTGTCTCTGAAACAAGATTGTGTAAATTTTGCCTACTACTATTAACTTTCTTGGGCGTGCTAACTATTCCTAAAGCGTCTTTGTAAGCCTGCCAAGTTGACTGATTCTTGCAGGAATTATGACTACACGAAAACTGCCAACTACCGCCTTCGTCTGTTACCCAAGCGTCAGGTGACTTGTGTGTAGGATCGTGAGGGCAATCTATCTGATATTTAAATGCTTCCTTGTATGGCTTTTTCGTGTAACTGATATTGTGCTTATCCAACCATTCCTCAAGTGTAGGCATATCTGTGCTTGTGAGGTTAGTCGATTTTGAATACGTTGGCTTTTCCTCTACCGGAATAGGCGTTAGGATTGAGCCTAATCTATCCTCAAGCGTCTCAAAGTCTATCCGATCTACTGCCTCGTTGAGGTATATCCTTGACTCTCTATGCGGACGTTTAGGTATATCGTCACCCTTGCCAGCCCAAGTGCCGTAGAGCTTCCAAACCCTTGAAGGATTGTAGTTCTTTACGTCAGAGCCGTAGTGGTGAGCGACTAAATCACCTAATGCTTTGAACCGAGCAATGTTTTCCTCACTACATTCCAATTTGTCTATGTAAATAAGAATGTGCCAGCCGTTACCGCTCATTGCTTTCTCATGCGGTATACTATTCTCCTGCAATAGTTCCGATATGGCTGTTGCACGCACTTTACTTGCCTCTAACTCGGGCTCCGACGCTGAAGTGCCTGCAGGGTTATCAGAGTCAATGTCTATCGGGAATACCGCGAAACTCTTTACGTCCGTATCCGAAGTCGTGTGTTTCACGTTGTATTTCAATCGGTTAGCCGCTCTAGCTTCCAATGCTGGGTTAATATCCTGTAGGGTGACATAGATACCACTCACAGACTTGCTCTTATTGAATGGTTGTATATCCGCTACAAGCTTGTCGTAGTTATCAGGTGTATAATATCCTGAAATGGTGCTACCAACAAATTCACGCTTACCGTTGATTTCACAATACCTGTCTTCTGTCAAAATACGAACTTCAGTGAGTATGTGGTCAAGGCTATTTAAAAAATCTAATGTATTTTCCATGGGTAATCCTATAAGCAGGAACAGGTGGGGAAAGGAATATCAGAGACCGGTTTTGATTTTTCTCTTGACAAAATGTGTCAAAAACGGTATAATATTCCCAATGACATCGCACTCCTGCGGTTGTTATAGAAGGTGGGCAAGAGCAGTAAAATCTACTTGACGTGCCAAGCCAAATCAATTATACTAATCTTGCATTCACCAACAATTAAATTACTGTGATAAGCCCACCCACAAAGTGGGCTTTTCAACTTAATAACTTTAGTTATCTTGAATCATACAATCGTAATTTCGGAAGTCGCTACAATTAGTTTACCTCCAAACCACGCTAAAATCAAGGTAAAAAAATTCGGACAAACCCGCTTCCAACATGGCTATATGATACCTTTCACTCATGTCGCTATACCTCCTCGTTCTTTCAGATACTTCTCGATAACCTTCCAGTCCTGTTTGGGCAACTGAACGCGACGACTTGCAGCTTTCAAATATCTGTGTAGGAGTTTCTTATGTTGTGGTCGTCTAACTTCTTGGTCAATTGTTGCTTTGTTTCTACCGGTCATTTTTGCAATGTCTTTGCTCGGAATACCAGCCATTCTCATAAATGCGATAAGCTTGCGACTATCAGGATCTCTATCAAGTTTAGGTGCGCGCTTTTTCTGTTGTACCACTCTAAAATCCCCCTATTTGATAGTGTGTAACTATATAATACAACTTTTTTGTATTAATGTCAACTTAAAAATATCGCGCCCGCCCGCTCTACACCTGACTTGCCCGAATCTCAACTTATCTCAAAATAATAGAAAAATACAGGCTTCGCTTTTGCCGACTCATAAGCTTATGGCTATCACGCTAAAAAGTAAACTCCGAGGCGTTATTGAGTTTGCTAAAGCGTTCAGAAATCCGATACAACATCCATAAATGTCCCAGTTTGGTTGAATCACTGTCTGTCCGCCCATCAGTGTCACTTCACGAATTCCTTACCCCCCATAAAAACAGGCACAAACCCTTTATCGGTAAGGGATAAAGCCCATTTGCTTTGTATGGCGCAATACGAGTTTTATCTATCGCGTCAGTCGGTATCGCTCCCAAAATTGCCAAAATCCGCTGTTTTCGTCGCACGATTTTTATTGACAAGCGAAAGCGAAGTATAGGCAAAACAACGTTACTGCTTTGGAGACCTACACCGCTAAATATCCCTTCGTCCCAAGTCACTCTGCTTGAGAACAATGTGTGATTGGCAATCACACATTAAAATGTCCGAACGTCGTGTGTTTTTTTGATTTGATTGGCAGAAGAACGCACTTGGACGACACTGCAAGCAGGTTACACGGCGGGAGCGATAAACAGGCGTTTTGTAATCGTCTATTAAATGACTGCGAGGACTACGCAAGCCTGCAACAGACGGAGCTTTATGCGTCTTACTTGCCTCGCCGACATTCACCAGCCGAACAAAGCCTGCCTGTTTCTCTATGCTCGCCTCGCTATGTAGGGCTGCGGCAGGAATGCCGTGCAACCTGTTGCTATGTTTTCGGCGAAGGCAACCGTTACCGCGGCCACAACACCGAAAAGAAAGATATACCGCAAGACTCGTGCAAAAGGCAGAAAAACTGGACGTATAGTACCCTACCCGCAGCACCGAATACCTACCAGATCCGCACACCTAAACACGTACACCACCAGCCCAAAGCCCAAAGTTAAGCAAGAGGCCGAAATCACACCTGTTAAGCACCCGTCACCCACAAGATCGCACCACCGGCGACACCACTGAACTGGACAGGACAACAGCACAGAACGGAAAAAAGTTGTCGTGGCGGTATACACTATTTCTATATCTTCCGCTTGCGGATTAAGTCCTTTAGTTTCGGGAGATCACGCTCCACACATGTCCGAATCAATTCCGACACTGAAACCTTAGCCTTTTCCGATAGTTGTTCCAAATCGTCAGTCATTTTTTGGGTCAAGCAAAGTGTTTTTTGAACCTCTAATTTCTGTCTCATTGTAATCGTCTCCAGTATTTCCTTGGATTTTTTATTTTTTTTTGCTATTATTACTATAAACTAACAGTAAACACTTGTCAACTAAAAAAGTGAGAAATAAAAAATTGGAAATCCAATGTTTTTCCCTCACAATTCAATGTTTTTTTATGAGTTTTCGTTCAATAGAACCGATTTTTCTTGGAATAAAAGACTTAACGCGGACGTTTTCACGGAATCCAGTCAGAATAAGGGTTCATAAAGGTAATATCTCATATTAGACGTATTTGACCAGTGAAAGGAAAAAAGTATGGAAAATATAGGCTTGGAAAAATCACAGGAAAACACCGTTGCTGTTGTGGTCGAGGAAACAGGTATCGTTGTATCAGAGCAAACTGCGGAGTTAATTCTGAATTCTTTAGCCGAAAAGACTCAAGAAAGTTACAGGGTTCGTCTCAAGGCATTTGCAAAGTGGCTTAACGGCAGAGAAATCACTGACCAACTTCTCGCAGAATACCTCACCTTTTTATTCCATGAGGGATACTCACCGTCCAGCATTAAGAATTCGTGTGCTGCTGTGAAGTGGTTTCTAAAGCAGAGAACTAAGAAAAGTAAAATAGATTTCCCTATTACTACTACAACCTTAGCGGGTATCAATCGGCAAGGAAAAGACAGAGGGATAGGGCAAAGAAATGCGTTGACATGGGAGCAGGTGGAAAGAATCTGTGCTGTTCAAGAATCTGACGGCACATTGCAGGGAGTACGCAATTCCGCTATTTTCCGCGTAATGTCCGACTGCCTAATGCGAGCTTCCGAATTGATAGAAATTAAAGTATCCGATTTGGAAGGCGACGGGGTTGTTATTCGCTTCTCCAAAACTGACCAAGCAGGAAAAGGAACACACCAACACCTATGCGAATCCACTCGCCGTATACTTCACCAATGGCTTGAGGGTGCAGGAATAACAAAAGGCTACATATTTCGCCCGCTCACCGGGAGAGGCGACAGACTTCTTTATACCAACAAGAATACTAAATTAGGTTATGACGCGCTGCGGGCTATTATCAAGCGTTGTGCTGAGAGAGTCGGCATTAGCGAAAAAATTGCTACGCATTCTCTACGGATTGGAACTGCTGTGAGTCTTGTTCAGCGCGGAGCTACACTTCCCGAATTACAAATTGAGGGTCGGTGGGAAAGCCCAAATATGCCGGCACACTATGCCCGAGCCCAGTTATCAAAAAGGGGTGCTATTGCTCGTTTGAAAGACGGAGTAGAGTAGGCATTTTATTCTATGTGTAGTCTACTTGAACGAAATTGGCTAAATTTTAAAGGGGAAATCCGTATGAATGCATATACTAAAATTGAGGCGGACGCAAAGCAAATTGTCCAGTTTTACAACGAAGACTTTTTAACCGAAAAACAAATTTCAGGGCTATATGGCTGTAGCCCTGAAGTAATCACCGATATACTCTGCTCTAAAGACGTTGAACTTCGTCCTAAAGGGTTCATTCCAAATAAAAAACGCCCTGCTTGGAGGCATGCTGACGAAATCGTAAGGCTGTATGAGGAAGAATACCTCTCTGCACCGAAAATTGCAGAAATCTATAAGACTAACTCCCCTATGATATGCCGGATACTCCGCTCAAAAGGCGTTCAAATTCGTCCTAAAACGGCGAAAGACCATGCTGCTTGGAGGCATGCTGACGAAATCGTAAGGCTGTATGAGGAAGGACACCTCTCTGTAGCAAAAATTGCAGAAATCTATAAGTGTAGCACTCCCGTGGTATACTGGATTCTCAAGGCTGAAGTGGTTGAACTTCGTCTTAAAATGGCGAAAGACCACCCTGCTTGGAGGCATGCTGACGAAATCGTAAAGCTGTATGAGGAAGGACACCTCTCTGTAGCAAAAATTGCAGAAATCTATAAGTGTAGCACTCCCGTGGTATACTGGATTCTCAAGGCTGAAGTGGTTGAACTACGTAAAAAACGCTAAAATTAGCCCGAAATTTCCACCTAAAAGTGCGCGGATCTGTCGGGTGCGAGACAACCTGTATAGCAGCAGAGCAACTAAACCGAAAATGGATAGGCATTGATATATCACCCAAAGCAATTGGGTTAGTCCGAACTCAGTTAGAACACGAAACAACACGGCTGGCACAACTTAACAATGAGGAGCAACACAATGTGCTACTCAATACGCAGACACAGGAAAAAGTGGGTTTTGTTTCTGATTTCCAAGACAGGCGAACGGCTTTTGTCGCTACATAAAACTACAAGAGCCGCCGAACACGCACTTGCGCGGCACTCGAACAAGACCCAAGCAGCATAGCACCACAACGGGCAGAGGAAGGCGACGTGACGCAGTTATCGCTTGAAACGAGACTACTTACCGTCTTTGAATCTTGCGATTGCTCCCCTCTCCGATAACTGGGCGCGGGCGTAGTGTGCAGGCATACCCGGATCTTTCCACCGTCCTGCTACCTGTATATCGACAAGGGACGCTCCCGACTGTGCCAGAGACACAGTTGTTCCAATCCGTAGGGAGTGTCCCGATACCTTATCGGTAAGTCCCACCCTCGCAGCACAACTCTTGATAATCCGCCTCACACCGTCGTCAGTGAGTTTGTGTGGCTCACCGGCGTTCTTATCTATGTAGAGATTGTCCCCTCGAGCCGCCATACGCCGAAACAGGTAGCCTTCCGACAATCCCGACCGTTTGCGCCACTTTCCAACAATCTGGCGGGTGTCCTCGCACAGATACAGGTGTTCCCCTGAACCCTCCTGATCCGTCTTGGAGAACCGGAGCCGGAGCGTGTTATCCTCGAGGTCGGAGATACGGAGCTCCGTCACTTCAGAGATACGCAATAGCCCGTCCGACATTATCCGCAAAATAGCGGAATTGCGGAGTCCGCGGAGCGTGCCGTCTGCCTCCTGAACCGCACATATCCTTTCCACTTCCTTCCACGTGAGTCCGTTGCGTTGCCCACGCCCCCGATCTCTGCCCTCTCGACGGATACCTGATAGGGTTGCAGAGGTAATGGGGAGTTCCACCGGTGTTCCGCCATTGCGGTGCTTGAGATACCACTTTACCGCGGACACAGCGATACTAATTGTCCCTGGTGCTTTACCCAGGTCGAACAGGTGTGTGATATATTCAGCGAGCAGCCCGTCTGTGATCTGTTTCCCCTGGAGCCACTCACGAAACTTCAGTAGGGCGTGTCTGCGGTTTCTGATAGTGTTTTCGGCAAAGGACTTTTCTATCAGCTCTGCCGTTTGCCCTGGTATTAACTCCGCAGTCGTTTCGGTTGTGGGAACGATAGCCGTTTGCTGTGTTTTTTCTTTCATACCGTTTCCTCTTTTATATTTTCTCGTTGTAAGACCCTAATAATTTCCCCAAAAGTTGTATTTATTTTTCCTTTTGGAAATGGAATATGTGTAATGCCGTGAATGTTACTAAAATCCTCACAGCCGTCTTCCAGTAAAATGATTGCCTTTTCAAAACCAAGCCTACCTTGAAATAATCCCACCTCATGAACTACATTCTCACGAGCACGCAGTGAACCGTCGGCTTGTTCGTCCTCACCTGTCATGATAAGGAATGCCATACACGATACTTCCAGCATTTCTTTGAGGCGGTCCCTGGTAGACTTACCCGCTGCTGGAATACGATTGAATTCTTCGCAAGAGAGATTCAGTGTATCCTCTATAAAATCCTTAAGTTCTCGCCATATATGTGAACCACCATGCCCGATAAAGATTTTCTTATTTTCGTTATTCATAGTGTCCTGATTCGTAGACTGTTGAGTGTTATTTGGTAAATCTGTGTATATGTCCAACTGCTCATAAATGCTTTCTAAATCATTAATCCATTGAGAAATCTTCTTTTTATGATACGGTATTTCTATATCTAAACCCCGATCATAGGTGTGGGAATTTGCTACTCCATGCGTCCATGGTAGTGGAGATTTGTCAAATAAATGGTCAAACAGCGTTTTGTTGTAATTAATCCAGTTTCTTGTTTTACGTTTGACAATGGTGAATACTTCTTTAGAACGTATTTCAGTCTTAAGCAGTTCTTTGCCTATATTAATTCGGCTGCGTATCTTTTCGGAGGCTTCTGCTCTGCTCACGCGTAACTTGGAAGGTGTGTTATCTGCCATAATATCTCCTTATAGTGATTCCTGATTGGATAGTTCACCTTTCGCAATAAGTAGTTTTGGGCTTGTAATTCTTTACATAAATGCTTTTCTTGCTAAGTAATCTATATCCTTACAAATTAAAGGTATTTTACTATACCTTTTGCGATATTCTTCCCAAAGTATTGGGTTGTATTCTGCCATAGCACAAAAATAGAAAGCAAGTGAAGCAATAAAAAATATCTCTTTATTTTGAGGGGTATTCACTTTGTGCATATCAAGCCAATCGTTATGGATTTGTTTGGATACCGTAGAATAAAAATCAGAGACTTTAAAATTATCTGGTATGCTTACATTTTCTGATTTAAGAACTGACTCAAACCTTTCTTCTAAGTTTTTTGTTTTATGCCAGTTATTACGCATGCTTTTTGATGGATCTTGGGTGCTATTCTTTAAATGTTCTTCTTTCATTGGAATGTCGTCGGGGTTACATTTAAGATAAAAATAATCTACAAAGTTAGTGAATGATTCCCTTATTCCTCCCATAAAAGAAGGGGAAAATCTATACGTTTGGGGGCTTTCGGGCAATAATTTTAGCATATCGTTTAGGCTGGCATGAGAAGTTGCGAATATATGAAAAAAAATATCCGGCTCACCACTAAGGGAATTTAAGACCAATTCAGATGCTTCGTTGACCTGATTCATGTAATGTTGTATTTCAGTGTAATTTAACACTGCTTTGGATTTTATGTTACTTATGAGAAGTTCGTATATGTTGTCCATAATAATTACTGGGTGTATACCCGTCAGGTAATGGCATTATCGCCTATACCGACCTCCTTGTTTTCGTATAATTCTATTATACCACACCCCCACCCACAATTCCACACTTATAGCAAAGTATAGAGTAAAAAACACAGCAAAAAACCCTTTATTTACGCGGGTTTATTCGCAATTTTACCCGAACTTTTTGGCGAGTTACACGTCTAAAGAGTGACGCAATTATTACATTCAATCGCAAAGCCGAACTTATTGCCAACAAGCGTCGCACCCTATACTACATTTGAAAAGTTGATAACCACAACTGGTGGGGTAACCCCTGCCCGCGGAGGTGCTAAATCTATGCACACAGCGATATTGGAAAAACATTTACAGAGGCTATCAGACGTGTTGTCCGAGTTTGACGACGTTATCATAATCGCTCAAGAAAACTCTGTGGCAAGTCCGAACATAACGGATATTCGACGCAGACAGCTTCTGCGGGGGATTGACAACGACCTTTCAAACATAAGTGGAAGTGTCTGCGGTATTGGGGAGAAGATTGAGCAACTCAAATCCCTTAAGGGTATTCTTTGAATAACAAAGAGAGAGGCAGGGGCAACCGCCAAGTCACCCCCCGCCAGTAGCAATAGAGATAGCACAAACTATACCCTTTTGCCGTTTTTATTTTACCGCGGCCAGAGGGAAACTACAAGGAGATTTTGAGGAATGAAATTGGTATTAATTCTTCTCACTATCTGTTTCAGCATAGCAACGATAGTAATATGCGTAATACTTGATAACAGAATCAGCACAATCCACCACCGCATACGTATGAAGAACAGGCTACTCAACGACCTTCTGCGAAAAAATCGGAGAAACCGCCCATAAGCCCTGAAACGATAGCCCCTGTGGTCTAACCTTCGGAGAACCGAGAACGCAGGGGTTGCCCCTAAAACCTGTAGCCTAAAAAGGCTTTTATGGTATAATACGCCACACCTACACGAAAGGAGAACCCTCTATGAACGTTAAGAACCGGACAATCTTTTGTAATGATAATCTTTATATCCTTCGCGGGCTTGACACCGAGTCCGTTGACCTGATTTACCTCGACCCACCTTTCAACTCCAATCGCAACTACTCCGCCCCAATCGGCAGTGAGGCTGCGGGTGCTGCGTTTAAGGATACGTGGACACTTTCAGACGTTGACAACGCTTGGCACGGGGAAATCGCAGAGCGTGAACCAGCACTCTATCAAGCTATCCACGCCAGCGAAGTAACACACGGTAAGGGAATGAAATCATATCTGATAATGCTCGCCGTGCGTCTGCTTGAAATGAAAAGAGTGTTGAAACCGACAGGCAGTATTTATCTACACTGCGATTTAAACGCAAGCCACTACGTCAAACTGGTAGTAGATACTGTTTTTGGACATAAAAACTTCAAAAATGAAATTGTTTGGCATTATACAGGAAACTCAACTCCTAAAAAAGGGTTTCCTTCCAAGCATGATACAATTTTTCTTTATGGAAAAACAGAACACGCCATTTTTACACCTGTTTTAGTGCCATACGCAGAATCAACAATTCGGAGATATAATCACATTGATTCAGACGGGAGACGATATAAAATATCCGCACTCCGAAACGGAAAGCAAGAAAAAGTATACATGAAAAAAGGGAAAATGGCTGATAGTGTTTGGGATATTCCAGTTGTCCGAAAAAAATCAGAACGCACCGGCTATCCTACTCAAAAGCCCCTTACCTTACTTCAGCGGATTATCAAAGCCTCGTCCAACGAAGGCTATAGTTCTTGATCCGTTCTGCGGGTGTGCCACAACTTGCGTAGCAGCAGAGCAGTTAGGTAGACAATGGATAGGCATTGACATATCAGAGAAAGCCATTCAACTCGTCCGAAGTCGGCTGGAGCAAGAGGTTGGTTTTCTGGGTGAAGTGATTGCCAGAGAAGATATACCCAAACGCAGCGAGAAAGTCCCACACTACCGAACCCACAAGCACACCCTCTATGGCAAACAGGAAGGTCTCTGCACAGGGTGCGAGGTTCACTTCCCCTTTAGAAACATGACTGTTGACCATATCACACCGAAAAGCAAGGGTGGCACAGACCATTACGACAACCTACAACTGCTCTGCGGGGCATGCAACTCCACAAAGAATAACGACACACAGGCTGATCTTATCGCTCGACTGAACAAACAGAATGCCCAGTTGAAAAAACAGGGCGTGCTGTAGGAGAAAACTGACAATGAATCCAGCCCTAAAAAGTGAAGTAGTCTGTTTATCCGTGTGTCGGTCGTGTAGAAGTTTTTTCAACAAAACCAAGTTTGCTGCCAGTAGGCTTGGCGAAACAACTGGATACTCGGACGAGTTAGGGCTTTATTGTAGGAGCTGCTCCGAAAAGTGTGAGGAATGCGATAAATACTTCGCACGTGGCTCGTTTGACAATCGAGGCGTTTGCTTTTCTTGTGTGGTTTGGGGAGGGTGGAGCTCCGGCTAAAAGCCACGAAATTATGGATATGTTTGGGAAGTTTATCAAAGAATGTGTGCAATTCTGAACTAACTAACATAGGAGTATGATATGAATAATGACAATGAATGGCAAAGATTATACAATATATTAGCATTATCACCAGAACAAGAGTTGTTTATTAATTGTGATTTATTTGGTATAGACCTACTTTGCATATTACATGACCAAGCTGTGCCAGCAATTATTAGTTTTCGCGGCACTAAAGGTTCATATATACCAATTGATAATGCTATAAAATTCCATGTAGAAGAAAGTCTAATCTTCTTACACCCCGACGAAAAATATCCGTCTATAAATCTTTGTATACAGAACATAGGAACAGGATTTGCCAGTGAAATAACATTTACTGGTGACCTTTCCTTCACCCCTGTATCACTCCGTAGTAATAAACCGCTAATGGAAATAGGAATTTTTGAGGAGGGGATAGACTACTTAGGACCTGAAAAGAAAATTGAATTTCCGCTATTCTTCACATATAGCATGGACGATAACATGGACGGTTTCCCTGAACAACCACTCAATATAGTAACTACTTACAAGGATTCAGTAAATACTAAATATAAGGAATCATTCTCTCTTGACTTCAAAAAATGGAAAGGCTATAACAAATTTGAAATGCAACCCCTTGAAAACATAGCAAATAAACTGGCAGACATTGCGAGTGCTTTACAGGGCAGATATTGAACGTTTCCACGCGTTCGGAATACAGTAGGAACAGGACGCACAGCCCCTCTGTTTAACTACCAGTTTTGTCACCACCCAATACAGACTGGTAAATATCTATTTCGGACTGGACAATCTCGCGGGCATTCGGATAATTCACAGGCACGTTCTCATACACCCAGTTATCAGATTCCGACAGCCACTTCTTCTTACCGTTATCCGTCAAAGCCAGCCACACCTTATTTAGCACCCTACAGAACACTTTATACTTCGCTGCGTCCGAGACTTCGACAGCCTGCACTGAGAACCTTGTTTCGTTTTCAGTTATGGGAAATCGCTGGAAGTCTCATTCACCAAATACACCAGCGAAAAATTGAGAGAGCCTTGATTGGTATATTCCCTTCCAAATCAGCATATTTTGAGGTTGACAAAGGCACTGAAAAAGTGGTACACTACTCTTGTGGTAAACACCGAACAAAGTCGAAAAAGGATTTCATAATGTCTGACGAAACGAAAAACGAATTGCCTGTAGAGTCTGAAGACTTGGCAGACACTGCAATTGACGCTGCCGCTGACCTTGTATTAGGTCAGACTGTTCCTGCTCCAATCAGAAAAGGGTTTGTCGCGGCATGCAAAAGGCTTGGTGTTGCTATAGCTGATATGCCTGCTGGATGGTTTGAACGGAGGTCCACTGAAAACTGGGCAGACACAAAATCTCGTGTTAGAATTAAGGAAGCACTTACTGACGAAATTATCAAGAAGTTAGAGGTTGACCCAACATTTCCACAGAGAGCTGTAGAGCTCTTTGGAAACCGAATACTTCGGGAGCAGTTCAGTCTTGAGAAAGTCTTGGATTTCACTAAGGATATACTGAAGTCAAAGGAATACGACAATTCAGAAAATCAACAGTCTGATAGTCAGGCAGAAGAAACAATCACCCCGGATTGGTTCAACATTTTTGAGAAAGAAGCAAGTCAGAAAAGCAGTGAAGACATGCAGCGTCGTTTCGCTAAAGTATTAGCCGGTGAGATTGAAAAGCCTGGTTCGCATTCAATAAAGGTTGTAAAGTCCCTTGGTAACATGGATCAACCTATCGCGGAGTTATTCCAAAGGGTCTGTTCAATGTCTGTTGTTCTTGAGGATATCTACGATAAAAATGTCTATGACGTTAGAGTTCCGTCGATAGGCAGAGACCCAGGTCAAAGCGAGCTTAAAAAATACGGTTTGAGCTTTAGACAAATTTCTATGTTAATTGAATACGATTTGATTGTTCCAAACTTCAGTACTTGGCATGACTACCAAAAATGCATATTGAATAAGGAAAGAAATGTTGTTGATCCAATCCGTCACCAAGGGCGATATTGGATTTTAAAGCCGTCTCCAGAACGATTGGACAGCAATGAATTTAAGTTGGACGGTGTTCAACTTTCCTATGTCGGGTTTCAGCTGTCCCATATCATTGAGCAAATTCCTACACGACAATACACTGAAGATCTCAAGGAGTTCTTCGCAAAAAACCAACTGGAAATGACCGAAGTTTCAATAGAGAGAAGGGAACAGAATATAGGGTGGCGTATAATACAACGATAATTGGCTCTGTCTCGCTTTGTCTACTTTCCTCTATTTGAGTCTATTTCTGCGAGACACCCTGCATTCCTGTAAGTAAATTCAGATTTGATTTTTGCCAAAACCGTACAGAATCGCCCACAAGCCCCTCAAGAGACAGCCCCTGTTGAATCCCCTTCAGAGAGTCTCAAACACAGGGCTACCCGCCAAAACTTTAGAATGCTTTGCCGTTCAGAACCCCACCCCCGCGGACAACATAAGCCCCTGTCCTTGAAGGCGTGCCTGCCCGATATGCTATCAGAGGAACAGGCAGAGCGTCGCGCACTCATGCCACCACCAAAACAGAAGCGTAGTTTTTGGGATAACTTCAGACTGACATAAACCAAAACCGCACAGAATCACCCACAACTCCTTCAAAAGACAGCCCCTGTGTATGACCCCTTCAAAGAGGTTCAAACGCAGGGGATACCCCCCAAAACTTTAGACGGTTCTATCGTCAGAAATCCGACTCCCGCTGTTTACCCAAGGTTCAGCACGTTCCCCATTGCCTCCTTATACTTCTGAAGTGCTTTATGTTGTGCTGCCCGGAAAGACGGGGTTTGTTTAGGTGCGTTCTTCAGGATTGGAATGTTAGGGTTTTGCTGGAGTTTCGCCCACACCCCCAAAATTATTTCATAAGAGGCTTCGTCGGGGTGAGAGCAACCAGTAGACTCTACTAAAGACTCATTATTCCACATATCATAGAGAATACGAATTCTCTGTCCAAGCGTGAAAAAAAAGTAGATTAAATCTTCTTCGGGGGTCTGCTTTAACGCAGATTTCGCAGTGTCTTGAAGTTTCTCAAGAAGATCGTCTACAGCGTCTTGATAGTGCGTGATCCGTTCCTCATTCATGGATTACCTCCTCTAAAAGGGCAGTTTGCCGGAGAAGTCTTTGGGTATCAAATCTTCCTCTAAACGTCTACGATACTCTAACTCCAATTTCGTGAGTAGCCGTCTGCGGTCTTTGACTGCGCGACGGGGCGCACACTCAACAAAAAGCCTCACGCAACAAAAACTTTCCCACGGAAGCTTTGTTAGGTCAACATTCATTAAAGACATGGGTTCTCTCCTGTTTTTGAAAAAGGTGTGCAGAACGGCACACCCAACAATTTTTCACAGGGACGCAGTTTTACTGAAATTGGTTCGATTGGATCTGTATAGCAGTGTCTCAATTTGTCTTGATTTGTGTCGGCTTGTCTTGATTTGATTCGTATGAGATTGGTAGTCAGAATTGCCCACAGAGGCTTCAGCCTGCTTTTCCGTCAGAATCCCACCCCCGCGGACAGCATAAGCTCTTGTCCTTGAAGGCGCGCCTGTCCAAAGAAAACGAACCGGCTGTCAGGGTAAAATACATACGCTATAGCCGTCGTAGACCCGTTACGATCTTCTCTATCGTCACCGACAGACATAGAAGCCGGTAAGCCCACCCAACGCCGTGCCGTCCACGGGGACCCCCAATGTGCCGAGGAAGAACCTGTCCCACTTGTATTGTGCGTCCGCCTCATTGACAAAGCAAACAGCAGCCAAACACACAACGCACACGAAAAATACGCGCAATGCGTTCATATTTTTTCTCCATAAATAATTTGGGGATTGTTAGACAGGAAGGTGTCCGGTATCCCGCAGTGTTTTCATAGGCTAACCCAAAAGTATCACACAAACCGGGCGTTTTATGATACAATCAGGTTAGCGTCTGTCATAGTCCGATTATGGCAGTCGCAGAGCCGTTGGTGTTCCAGCACCTTCGGCTCACCCCAAACAATTATTGGGACTACCACGCAATTATTGTAGCACGAATTGGGGAGAAATTGCAACCCTTTTATCGTGCGAAAGGCAATTCTGTTCGACCTATAGGCTTATCTTCAATGAAGGGCAGCCTAAAATGAATTTGATAGTAGTAGCGTCCGTTGTCGCCTGCGTCCGGTATCGCCAGTTCCAAATCTTTCAACCTCTCAATAGCACTCTTGACTTGCCTCAGCGTATAGGGGGTGTCGTCTCTAATCTTGTCCCGGCTTATCCCGCAGAGATACTCATAGTCACTTGGATTATACCCATGCTTGATTTCAGAGAGACCCAAACCTACTTCTCTGCCGGCGGAGATAAGTCTGTGTTTGATATAGAGATAGACAGCATACTCGCTCC